>JBGQGS010000154.1:0-5187 GCA_041497555.1 Candidatus Dormibacteraceae bacterium
CTCCAGCGTTAGATAGAAGGTCGCTCCCGCATCGACAGCGCTTTTGGCCCACACCGTTCCACCGTGGCGCTCGACGATTCGTCTGATCAGGGCGAGCCCGACACCGGTGCCCGGGAAGTCCTCCATCCGGTGTAGGCGCTGAAACACCCCGAAGAGCTTGTCGCTGTAGCGCATGTCGAAGCCGACGCCGTTGTCCTTGACGAAGTACGTCACCTTGCCGGCCTGTATCGTGCCCGCGTCGGCGCCCACTCCCGACCCGGCCCCGACCTCGATCCGCGCGGCCAGCCGTGGGCGGGTGAACTTCACAGCGTTGCCCAGCAGATTGCGAAACACTTGCTTAAGGAGGATGGGATCCGCGTAACAGTGAGGAAGGTCTTGCACGACGAACTCGATCTGGCGGTCGGGAGACTCCTGCTTGAGCTCGGCGATCACCTCGTTGACGATGTCCGCCGTGTACACGCGCCGTTTCTTGAGCTCGACACGGCCGAGCCGTGAGAAGCTCAGCAGATCGTCGATCAGCAGCCCCATCTGTTGAGCGCCGGCCCGGATGAGACCGAGCCTTCGGGTCCCTTCCGGTGAGAGCCCCTTCTGGTTCTCTTCGAGCACCAGTCGAGAGAAGCCGTCGATGCTGCGCAGCGGGCTGCGCAGGTCGTGCGAAACGCTGTAGCTGAAGGCCTCGAGCTCGCGATTGCTGGCCTCGAGATCACGATTGCTGGCCTCGAGCTCTCCGGTCCGGGCGGCCACCTTCTGAGACAGACCAGTGTTCGCTGTCGCCAGTGCCAGGTGGGTCGCTTGCCGGTCGCGCAGGACCACGAACAGAATGACCTTGGCCGCGGCCAGCAGGGCCAGCAAGACCATGGTGATGAGGATCACATAGCCACGCAGGCGGTTGGCATCGGCGAGGGCGACAGAGGCGGGTATGGCGGTGACCACCGTCCAGCCGATACCGGACACCGCCGAATAGGCCGCGAAGTCGTCCTCACCGCCTATGCCGACGCGCCCGAGGGAGCTCTTGCCTGTGAGTGCAGCGGCCACGCCGGCGCTGGTGTTCTGCACCAGTTGTGTCGGCACCGCGCCGCTCAAGGCAACGATGGCTCCCCTCTGGTCCGTCACCTCGACCCGAACGCCCTGGTTGCGGGCGAAGTCTGAAAAGAGGTGCTGCGTGGCAGTCAGGTCGTAACCGACGATGAGGATTCCCACCACCGTGCCGCTGGGCGCGTAACGCCCATCAGCCCGGACCGGATCGGTGATTGCGATCACGAGCGGGGTACCCGGCAAGGCCGAGACGTACGCAGATGAGATGTATGCCTTGCCGGTCCTGGTGACGCCCTGATACCAGTCGCGGGTGGTGTTGTCTCGTCCGTACGAGCTTTGGGGTTGCGGCGGGTCTTCGTTGAGCCAGAAGAAGCCTGCCGGGTCGATGATGCCGGCAAACCGGGTGTCTGACTGCACAGCCCGGAGGTCTTTCACAGCCGTCAAGATGGCCGGCGCATCGTAGTTCGCGTGATTTCCATCCCGGAGGGCGGCGACCAGACTTTGACGGTGAGCGTATGAGTCTTCCAGAGTTGTCAGCGCTTTCATCTGCGTGCTGACATAGACCGCGGCGAGAGCGCTCGCATCGCTGAGCTTTTGGTTGGAAGCCGCCGTCAGGGCCGAATAGGTCGAGTTGACGGTCACCACCGAGAGGAGGACGAGCGGTCCCATCGTGAAGATGGCCAGCAACGTGACAAGCGTGGATGCCCGGCGAGCCCCGAGCCAGCCGGCGGCCCCGTCTATCCGGAAGCGAACTCGAGCCCCGGCGCCGCGCGCGCCCACGGGCTCGTGTAATGAATTCTCGGGCACCGATGGTGTTCCGACACCGGCGGCCGGGAGCGCAGCAACGAGTATGCCCTTCGGCAGCATGGCTCCACGCTAGACGGCTTTCGGGTCCCTGTCGCCGGTATTGCTGGGGGGTGCCCGCCCCTATGGTTTGGGGTCTTCGCCCAGCATGGGCTTCACCGCGCAGTCCCTGTCACATCGACGAACGCCCATCGATTTGCATGGGCGAAAAACATGCATTTCGTATGGAGCCTTGACGCGCGGGCACGCGTATTACTTGCGCATGGCATCGCACGAAATCATCAGGTTGAGCGCCGACACGGGCATCTTGCGCGTGGCTCGGGCTTACGACGAGCTGAGCCCTCGGGCGATCAAATCTCCAGATCCGCAGTCACCGGCACACTCGCCGCGATCGCGTCTGCCAGTTTTCGAAGGTCGCTGACGAGCGGGTCGGAGGGATCGGAGGTGACCAGCGGCCGTCCGCTGCTGGCGGCCGCATCCAGGCTCTCAGACCTCTGCACGACGAAATCCGGATGGCGGCCAAGCACGCCGGCCGCGGTGTCGATGTCCATCGCATGCGCGGTGCTGTAGTTGAGGATCAGGCGTACGCGCCTTGCGGACACCCCTAACTTTTCGAACATGTCGAGGCATCGCCGTGTCGCTCTGAGTGAAGGCAGTGACGCCGAGGTGACCAGGCAGACCAGGTCGCTGGTGTCCAGGGCAGTCAGAGTGCGTTCGCTGAACGATGCCGGTGCGTCCACCAGGACGTACTCACACGTGGCAGTCAGGCGGTCGATGGCGAGCTGGATCGCCGGCAGCGTCACCAGCTTGGCCCGGTCTGGGGAGTCGGCGCCGACAACGAGCCGGACGCTGCCGGACTCGGTCACGAAGCCTTCAAACTGCGCCTCGTCGACAAGAGTCCCAGGCGCGGCTTTGAGGTCGGCCAGGGTCTGGTGCGGATGAAGGCTCAGGTACACCGCCGAGTCGCCGAACTCGACATCGAGATCGAGCAGACCGACCGGCCCCGAGGATTGCGCCGCGAGCAGGATGGCCGTATTCACGGCGAGGCAGGTCGTGCCGACGCCGCCCTTCGCGTGCGCGAACAGGATCACCTTGCCGCGGTTGACGTTTGCCAAGGTTCCTGCCGAACGCCGCAGCAGGGACTGGACCTTGGCCTCAAGGATCTCGAGCTCGAAGGGTTTGGGCAGGTAGTCGTTGGCGCCTGCTGCGTACCCGGCGAGGGCATCGTGCGCGGCGCCAAGCTCGGAGAACATGAGTACTGGGACGGCGGCGGTTAGGTGATGGCCCCTCAGCCTGGAGGTGAGCTCGATGCCGTTCAGCTCTGGCATCCGCACGTCCGTGATGACCAGGTCTGGGACATGGTCGTGCACGAGCTGAAGCGCCTCGATCCCGTCGCTCGCCTCGCGCACCCGGTAGCCCCTTCGCTTCAGGAAGCCGCCGACCATCCTCTGGATCACGCGATCGTCGTCGACAAGGACGATGTCTTCTGCTGCCATCAGGCTGTCTCCGCGGTCAGCTTGTAAGCGATTGCGCGCGCCAGGTCGCGGGGCGTGTAGCCACCAAGCCCGGACAGGTCCTCGCTGCCATCTCCGCTCATCATCGCCAAGCCGGCCGCTCCGAAAGCACGGCGGCCTCGTCGCTTGCGTCCTGGTCACCGCTTGACGGGCTGGCGATGAGCCGGCCCAGGCCGTCGACGACCAGGAGCATTGAATCTGTCAGCTCCGGAGTAGAGCGAAGCGTTCCCGAACGGAGCTCGACGAGGAGGTCCTCGAGTCGGTGCGCGAGGCGGCTTACCCGCATCATCCCGACCATGCCGGCTGCTCCCTTCATCGTGTGCGCTTCGCGCAAGATCCCATCGATCGTGGAGTGATCGTCAGGTGCCGACTCGAGCGCCAGCAGCCCGGAGGCGATGCGCTCGAGGTGGCCTTTGGCCTCCTCGACAAACAGCGGCCGGAACTCGTCCTCTAGCTCGCCCGTTTCAAATCCTGCCGGCTGTTCACCAGCTCCTTCACTCACCCTCTCGTATTACGCCGGCCGTCCAGCATTGTCGCCATACGTGAACACGGCGAGCTTCCCCTATAAGAGGATGGGGCCGGGAGCCTAAAGCTCGATCAGACCCTTGCGCGCGGCGGCGATGACTGCCTGGAGCTTGGAGTGGACCTGCAGCTTTTCGATCACGTGGCGGACGTGCCACTCGACGGTGTGGGGGGCGATGCCGAGACGCCCCGACATCGCGGTCGTGTCCAAGCCTTCCGCGAGCAGGTGCAGGATGTCGAGCTCCCGAGGCGTGAACTCCGCAAGCAGCTGCTCACGCTCCCGCTTCTTGGTGACGACTGCCCGCTGCCGCGCGATCGCGCGGGCGAACAGCTCGACCGGAATCAGCACCTCGCCCCTGGACGCCCGGCGGACTGCCTCGATGATCTGATCGGCGGTCGCATCCTTGGTCAGGTAGGCCGTCGCGCCGGCGTCGATCGCATCCAGCAGCGCGGTCTCGGACTCATCGGCGCTGTGGAACACGATCGCGGCGTCCGCGTGGCTGCTCTTGATCGTTCGAGCCGCCGCCGGGCCGGTCACGTCCGGAAGCCGGAAATCCATCAGCACGACGTCGGGTCGGTTCTGGGCGGCGGCTTCAAGGGCGTCGGCACCCGAGCTGGAAACGCCGGACACGGCCAGGTCGGGCTGTCCTTCCAGCACGCGCGCGATGGCGGACGCCAGCAGCGGATGGTCCTGGACGATCAGGACCTGCACTCGGCGGGCACCGGGTTCGCGATCGTCGGCGGGCTCCGGATTGCGCACCGTCGCTATCCCATACTCTCGGAGGCAACAGGGCGTCGGCGGTTTCGGACTGTTACTCGCATTACTAACTTGCAACTGTAAAGCGAATGTTTAGTGAAATGACTTCCTTAGCTTCAAGAAGGCAGATTTCAGACTGGGAGCAAGCTTGCCCGAAGCGCCCCGAAATGGTGCCGGTCTCAGGTCAGACAGTAGGGGTCCGGGCCCGGGCGGAGATCTCGTCGGGGCGGCCGTGCCCACAGCCCCTGAGGAAGGTCGCTCCAGCAAGAAATTCAGGTTAATTTGCGGAGTCGCTTCAGGGCGCGCACTACGATCTCTGAAGCGCGCGTTCGACGCGGCTTTGCCGTCAATTTGGGGTGTAAGAAAGAGGGTGCTGTCCATGTCGCATCGGTCGATCCGGTTTCCCGTCGCTGCCCTGGTCGCCGCGGCCGGGGCGCTCGCCATCGGAACGGGCGCGGCCCTGGCCGGGCCCAGCGCCTTAAGCGCCTCAGCCGGCGGCCTTGATATGGCACCCATTACGTATGAAGCGAATCCACCCGCGCAATTCGCATTTCC
>JBGQGS010000155.1:0-5153 GCA_041497555.1 Candidatus Dormibacteraceae bacterium
ACCGCCTCCGGCACCGGCACGGCGCGCAGGCCATCAGCCTCGACGCGCTCGATCGACTTGCTGCCCGGGTACAGGCCCACACGAACGTCCTCGCCGCTGTCGCGCAGGTTGAGCGCGTGCGCGCGGCCCTGGCTGCCGTACCCGATCACCGCGACGGGCTCTCCCAACTTGGGCGGGCAGTCGCGGTCGTAGTGGATCTTCATGCGCTTCTCCTCATCACGACGGGCCCTGAGCGGGCGACGTCGAGAATCCCGTGTCGCATCAGCTCATTGACGAACTCGCCGACATCCTTGCCTTCGCCGGCGAACTCGACGGTCGTGCCGTCCGGACCGGTGTCCAGCACCCTGGCACCGCGCTCCAGGAGACTCGCCACCTCGGAGGCGGCGACCTTGGCCACGACGAGCTCGCGGCTGTGCATCTGCTGGCCGGTCACGTCCTCGACCTCGACCACCTCCACCAGGCGCTCGAGCTGCTTTCGCACCTGGTCCGCTTCGGCATGGCCGGCGTGGACGGTCAGCGTCATCCGGGAGCGGCCTGGCTGGCGGCTCGGGCCGACCGAAATGGAGTGGACGTGAAATCCGCGCCGGCGGATGAGCCCGGAGACCTTGCTCAACGTGTTGGAGCTGTCCTCGACCAGAACCGACAGCACGCGAACGCGATCGTGCTCAGTCATTTCTCCGGCGCCTCCCAGAAGTCGTGGAGGCCCTTGCCGAGCGGGACGATCGGATAGACGTTGGCCTCGGGGTCGATCCGAAAGTCGATCAGGAACGGGCCCTTGGTCCGCTCCGCGGCATCCAGAGAAGGGCCGACGTCCTCGAGCCTGTCGACCCGAACGCCGGGCAGCCCGTACGCCTCGGCCAGCTTGACGAAATCCGGCATGTGCGTGAGGGCGACCTGCGACCGCACTCCACCGTAAAAGTCGTCCTGGAACTGGCGGACCATGCCGAGCGAGAAGTTGTTGAGCAGCACGATCTTGATGTCGAGCTGGTGCTCGACGGCGACCGACAGCTCCTGGGCGGTCATGACAAAGCCTCCCTCGCCGGCGACGCACCACACAGCTTTGTCGGGGCGACCGAACTTGGCACCGATCGCAGCGGGGAGCGCGAAGCCCATGGTGCCGGCGCCGCCCGAGTTGATGAACAGACCAGGCCGGTCGTAGTTCCACCACAGGGCCGCCCAGATCTGGTTCTGGCCGACGTCGGCGACCACGACCGCCTCGCTGCGGCATCGCTTGTACATGTCGATCAGCACGTCCTGCGGCTGCAGGTGGCCGTTCGAATGCGTGTATTTGAGCGGATGCTCCTCGCGCCAGGCATCAATCTGGGCGAGCCATTGGCCGCGGCCTTCGTGCAGCTTCCCAAGGTGCGGCGTCATTGCCTCGAGGGCGTTCTTGGCGTCGGCGACAAGCTCGATGTGCGGCCGCACGTTCTTGCCCATCTCCGAGCCGTCGATGTCGACGTGGATGAAGGTCTTGACCTTGGGGGCGAAGTCGGCCAGACGCGCGGTGACGCGATCGTCGACGCGCATGCCGACCACCATCAAAACGTCTGCGTTCTGCACCGCCTTCAGGTTCCAGCCCGTGCCCATGAAGCCGGTCATGTGCAGCGAAAGCGGATGGTTGACCGGGAAGGCGCCGATGCCGAGCAGAGTCGTGCCGACCGGCGCGCCTGCTTTCTCAGCGAACTCACGAAGCTCTTCTTCCGCGTGGCTGAGCAGCACACCATGGCCGGCGAGGATGACCGGTCGCTCCGCGCCGGCCAGCGCTTGAGCCGCCTGGCGCGCGTGGTCGAGGTTGACGTGGCCGTTCAGCTGGTAGCCCGGGATCTCGAGCCGTTCGGGTGTGACGCGCTCGGCGTCGGCCATCTGCACGTCCTTGCAGATGTCGATCAGAACCGGGCCGGGGCGGCCGGTGGTCGCGATGTGGAAGGCCTCGTGGATCACGCGGGGGAGCTGGTCGATCTCGGTGACGAGGTAGCTGTGTTTGGTCACCGAGCTTGTCGCGCCGATGACGTCCGACTCCTGAAAAGCGTCGCGCCCGACCTGGGTGCTGTTGACCTGGCCGGTGATGGCGATCATCGGGACCGAGTCCATGTAAGCGGTGCAGAGCCCGGTCACCAGGTTCAGAGCGCCTGGACCGGAGGTGGCGAACACCACGCCCGGCTTGCCGCAGGCGCGGGCGTAGCCGTCGGCCATGTGCGCGGCGCCCTGCTCGTGGCGGACCAGGATGTGCTTGAGCTTGGGGTGCTCGGGCAGGTGCTGGTAGATCGGCAGGTTGGCGCCGCCGGGGTAGCCGAAAATCAATTCGACTCCCTCGCGCTCGAGCGCCTCCAGGATCATGTCCGCTCCTGTCAACTTGGCTCCATTACTCCTTTAAAAATGAAGAAGCCCCCGCTTCTTGCTCGGGGGCTTTGCGATCTACTTTGCGGTTTCTGTTAGTTCGCGCGCGCCCCCGTTTGTCCGAAGCCAATAAGGCCCAGGAGTCCAAGGAGGAGTACGAGGGTGCGAGCAGAACCAGCCATGTGGATGTGCATGTTAACGCTCGAGTGGGGCTTTCGGTTGTGCTTGGGGCACAAATTCCCGCGATTGGCTTTGGGTAGAGTGGGCGTTCCCGATGCCCAGAACCCTCGCCCAGAAGCTGTGGGACGCCCATGTCGTTCGCGCTGTGCCGGGCGAACCCGACCTCCTTTACGTGGACCTCCACCTGGTCCATGAGGTGACTTCACCACAGGCTTTCGAGGGGCTGCGGCTGTCGGGACGGCGCGTCAGGCGGCCGGACCTGTCGCTGGCCACCATGGACCACAACGTCCCGACGCAAGGCGGCGTGAGGGCGGCCGACGAGCTCTCCCGGCGCCAGATGGAGGTCCTGGCTGAGAACTGCCGGCGAGAAGGCATTCCGCTGCACCAGATCGGCAGCCGGCGGCAGGGCATCGTCCATGTGATCGGCCCCGAGCTTGGGCTGACGCAGCCCGGGATGGTGATCGTGTGCGGAGACTCCCACACGTCGACCCATGGGGCGTTTGGAGCGCTGGCCTTTGGGATCGGGACCTCCGAGGTGGAGTTGGTGCTCGCGACACAGTGCCTGCCCCAGAAACGCCTGGGCGACCTGGCCGTGACCGTTTCCGGAGAGCTTCCATTGGGCGTGACGGCGAAGGACATCGTGCTGGGCCTCATCGGCCGAACCGGGATCTCCCAAGGACAAGGCCACCTGGTCGAGTACCGAGGAGCGGCGATACGTGCGCTTTCCATGGAAGGCCGCATGACTGTCTGCAACATGACGATCGAGTGGGGCGCCAAGGCGGGGATGGTAGCTCCGGACGAGACGACGTTCGGCTACCTACACGGCCGCCCGCACGCGCCGAAAGGCGCGGCCTGGGAGACCGCGCTGGACTACTGGCGGTCGCTTTCTTCCGACGATGACGCTTCATTCGACGGCGAGATCTCGATCGACGCCTCGCACCTGGAGCCGCACGTCACCTGGGGCACCAATCCCGGCCAGGTGGCCCCGGTGACAGGTCGGGTGCCGCAGCCTCGGAACGACACCGACGAGCGCGCGCTGAAGTACATGGACCTGGTTCCGGGCACCGCCCTGGCGGACATCCCGGTCGATCGGGTGTTCATCGGCTCGTGCACCAACGCGCGGATCGAGGACCTGCGCGCTGCCGCGAGCGTGATCAGGGGCAAGCACGTCCATCCCAAGGTGCGCGCGATGGTCGTGCCCGGTTCGATGACCGTCAAGCGCGCGGCCGAGGACGAGGGCCTTGACCTGGTCTTCAAGGCCGCCGGGTTTGAGTGGCGGAACGCCGGCTGCTCGATGTGCCTGGGCATGAACACCGACATCCTGGCTCCGGGCGAGCGATGCGCCTCGACATCGAACCGGAACTTCGAGGGCAGGCAGGGCTCGGGCGGCCGGACTCACCTGATGAGCCCGCCGATGGCCGCGGCGGCGGCGGTGACAGGACACGTCGTCGACGTGCGGGAGCTGCTCTAGTTGGAACCGATCTCCCGTGTCTCTGGGCGCATGGCGCCGCTGGACCGCGCCGACGTCGATACGGACCAGATCATCCCGAAGCAGTTCTTGAAGCGAATCGAGCGCACCGGGTACGGGCCGTTCCTGTTCTTCGACTGGCGCGCGGACGGCAATTTCGTGCTTGACAAGCCGGAGCACGCGGGCGCCACCGTGCTGATCACCGGCGGCAACTTCGGGTGTGGCTCCTCGCGCGAGCATGCTCCGTGGGCGCTGCGCGATTACGGTTTCAAGGCGATCATCGCGCCGAGCTTCGCGGACATCTTCCTGGCCAACTGCTTCAAGACTGGGTTGCTGGCCGTGACGCTGCCGGAGCGGCAGGTACGCCACTTGATGGACCTGTCCTCAGAGGACCCGGCCGCGCAGGTGACCGTGGACCTGGAGAAGCAGGAGGTGCGCGGCGAGGGCTTCGCGTATCGGTTCGAAGTCGATCCGTTCGCCCGTGATTGTTTGCTCGGTGGCCTGGACGAGATCGCCCTGGTCGCTCGGCACGATTCGGACATCGCGACGTTCGAGGCGAAGCGCCCGGCGTGGCTGCCGACGGTCAAGTAGGTCATCAGAGCGAGGTGACCGTTGGTAAACCCTACGGTTTGTAGTAGGCTTAACCTGTGGCTAGGGTTGTAACCGCGGAAGACCTTCGCTCCCGGCTGGGGCAGGAGCTCGATTCCTTGAGGGAAGCCAGCGACGTTCTGTACGTGTCAAAACGAGGGAGGCTGGCCGGAGTCCTGGTTGACGTAGATCGCTACGCGGAGATGATCGACCGGCTCGAGTTTCTTGAGGACAGCCTAGCGGCGCTCCAAGCACGAGAGGAAATAGCGGCAACCGTGCCGTGGACCGAGGTTCGCGGTACCTAAGCCAGCTCGACCGAGCTACGAGGTCCGGCTTCATGCGGAGGCGATTCGTGCGTATCGCCGGCTGCATGGCTCGACTCATGAGCGAATCGCCGCCGCGATCGATGGCCTGAGCGTAGAGCCGAGACCCGTCGGCAGCACCAAGCTGGCCGGCCGAGGCGACTACCGAATCCGGGTTGGCGACCATCGCATCGTCTACGCCGTAGACGATGAGAGCCATGTGGTCGTCGTGGCGCGCATTGCCCACCGGCGAGAGGTCTACCGGCGATAGCCGGCGG
>JBGQGS010000156.1:0-5059 GCA_041497555.1 Candidatus Dormibacteraceae bacterium
CCGGCGCGCGCGACGAAGGGAAGGCCGACGCCGCCCGGTCCGCGCAGCGTCGGGTGGCGCCAGGGCCCGACCGGGCCCAGGTTGCAGTTGCCGCGTATGTCGATCTGCAGGCCGCCCGCGAAGAAGACGTCGATCAGGTCGCCGCGTCCCTCGACCAGGATCACATCGGGGAGCGTCATGACCGCATCGGCGTCCAGCAACCGCTCATCGCAGCTCGAGGCGACCAACGGCTCGAGATGCGGGTTGACCGCACCGCTGCCGCCCGCGATGAACCAGAGTCCTGGCGCGGTGGTCAGCTGTGCCAGCCGGCAGGCCGCCTGCGGCAGCGCGCTCACGGCGCCCATGATCGCAACCTCGCCCGGGCGCAGCTGGCGCGCCATCACCGCGGCCATCAGCTCTCCGGTGGAGTACTCGACGGCGACGCTCATGCCGTCACCCCCGCCGCGGCCATTCCGTTGACCTGCAGGTATTCCGCGAAACCGGCTTCGGTGCGGGCGAGCTTCAGGTACGAGCCAAGCGCCGGCTCGTCGTAACCGTACGCACCGTGCGATGCGGTGGGCAGGCAGCCGCGCGGAGCCAATACGACCGCAGTGACAAGGAAGCCGGGCAGGACGCTGTCCGCTGGTTGAGCGGCGATTTCGCCCGGTTTTGCCATTCGCTCCACCTGGACGATCACGGTCTTCGCCGCCATCGCCATCAGTCGATCGGTGAAATGCGCGCCGGCGAAAAAGACGTTTCCACGTTCGTCGGCGGCGAGGGCGTGGATCAGCGCCACGTCAGGGCGCAGCGGAGCCGCCACGAGAACCCGCTCGCCCGTGAAAGGGTCGGTGATCGTGTGGAAGTGCTCAGGGTTGGCGCTGCTGACGTCGGACAGGTCGAGCCCCGCCGGTAATGCAGTGAACGGTAGGCCGCCGGCCCCGGCGTAGAGGCCGTGAACGATCGCAGCCTCGCAGAGCTCGAGCACCGTGACCGTTCCCGACTCGGCCGCGCGGCGGTAGGCGGGGGCAAGGCCTAGATGCTCAAAACCGATGTAGGAAGTGGCGACCTCGTCGACAAGGCCCGCGCCGATCAGGAGGTCGGCGGCTAAAGACGCAGAAGGGCTGGTGAGGAGGCGGCTTACTCCGCGCCGCCGCCGAACCAGCTCTCGGACCAGCTCCATCGGGTTGTTGTGCATGTGCATGCCACCGACGGCGAGGAGGCGGGTGCCCTCAGGGACCAGCTTGGCGATCGCCTCGGCAGCACTCAGAAGCACGCCTCTACCGCCCGTCAGACGCGCTGGATCCAGCACCGGCTGGGACCTTTGCCAGCGGCGCGCCGCATTTGCCACAGAATGCGAAGTCGGCCGGGATCCCCTTGGCTCCGCAGGAACCGCAGGCCCCGACGTAGGGACCCCAAACGAACTCGCTGGAGCCGCCCTCGGCCGCCTTCCGGCGGATGCCTCGGTAGTCCGGCTTCCGCTTTTCGACGAAGGCGGTCATGCCCTCCCAGGGCTCGAGGGTAGCGAAGTGAAGGCTCAGCCAGTCGCGGGCATGTCCGATCGAGGCCGCCCAGGCCTGGTCCTTCCAGTAGTTGACCGCTTCCTTCGTGTACCGCGTGCACTCGGGGAACTTGTCGATCAGCTTTTGCGCCAGCACGTCGACGGCGGCATCCAGCTCGGCGTAAGGCACGACGCGGTTGACCAGGCCCCAGTCGAGCGCGGTCGCCGCGTCGATCGGGTCGCAGGTGAACAGCAGCTCGCGAGCGCGGCGGTCGCCGACCATGATCGGGAGCCATTGGGTCGCGCCCCCGGCGGCGACGCTGCCGACCTGGGTGCCGACCTGGCGGATGGTCGCGTGATCGGCCATGACGGCCAGGTCGCACGCCATATTGAACTCGTTGCCTCCGCCCGCAACGATCCCGTTGATGCGGGCGATCACGGGCTTCCCGAGATTGCGAAGCTGGTCGTGGCACTCCTGGAAGAGTCCCATGTACTTCCAGTAGTCGCGGGGACGCTTCAGGAATTTCGACTGGTACTCAGCGACATCGCCGCCGGTGCAGAACGCTTTCTGGCCGGAGCCGGTCAAGACGACCACCGCGACAGAGTCGTCCCACGCAGCGTCGCGGAAAGCCAGTGTCATCTCCTGGAGGGTCTGCGCGGTGTAGCAGTTGTAAACCTCGGGCCGGTTGATGGTGATCCGCGCAACCCAGTCCGACTTCTCATAGAGGATCTGCTCGAATCCGAAGTCGGCCGGCGGTCGGGATTTGAATGTGCTCATGCGACAACTCCTTGCGCAACTCGGAGGCTGCGACCAGTCCACTCCCCCGCCGCCTGCAGCTTGCGCACCCGGTCGAGGGCGAGCAGGCCCGCGCCGAGGGCACCGTTGAAGTGCCCCTTGTCGCCGTCGGGCACGTTGACGGGAGCTCCCAGCTCGTGCTTGATCGCCTTGACGAAGGCCTCGTTGCGGCTCATCCCGCCGCAGAATGTGAACTCGGGCTCCATGCCGACGCGCTTCATGAGCTGGTGCGCGCGGCCGGCCAGCGAGAGCACGGCGCCGTACATGATGTCTTCCGGCCGGGTGCCGCTGGTCAGGTGGTTGATGACCTCGGACTCGGCGAAGACGGCGCAGACGCTCGAGATCGTCACGGGCTCTTTGGAGACCATCGCCAGCGAGCCGATCTCGGCGGGATCGAGCCCCATGTAGCGGGCGGTCTTCTCGAGAAAGGCGCCGGTGCCGGCAGCGCACTTGTCGTTGAGGCGGAAGGAGCGGACCTTGCCGCGCTCGTCGAGCTTGATCGCCTTGACGGTCTGACCGCCGACGTCGAGCACAGTCCTCGTGTTCGGAAACTGGGCCCAGGCGCCCTTTGCGTGGCAGGTCAGCTCCGTGATCTGAAGGTCCCGCATGGGGACGACGTAGCGGCCGTAGCCGGTTGAGGCGACGTAGTCGACCTCCTCTTCCACAAGGCCCGCCGAGGCAAGTACCTCGGCATAGCAGCGCTCGGCAGCGCCCGCCAGGTTGAAGCCTGTCTTGACCATCGAGCGGCCGATGACGTTCTTCTCCTCGTCTAGGGCCAGCGCCTTGGTGTAGGTCGCCCCGACGTCGATGCCGACAACCCTGATCATGGCTTCTCCGCCTGCCCCATCCGGCCGACCTGGATCAGCTGGGGAGGCTTGGCCAGACGTTCCTGGGCGTCGTGGAATTTTCGATCGGGCAGCTCGGGGCAGATCTCGCAGTCGCCCACCGCCGCGCGGGTGGAGTCGAGCTGGGCACCGACCGTCATCGCCTCGACGGCACCGGCGGCTCCCGTCAGCGCCTTCTCGAGAGCAAAGAGTGATGCCCCGATGGCGCCCATGTAGTGCGCCTCCTCGCTGACGTTCAGGTGGGTCTCGAGCATCTCTCCGAGGATCTGCACCATCGCGATGTTCCGCGTGACGCCGCCCGTGAAGGTGAGTTCATCCTCAACGCCGACCCTTCGCAGGAGCGAGATGCTGCGTGTCGCGATCGCCTGGTGGACTCCCATCAGCACGTCCTCGACCTTCTTGCCCCGCGCGAGCCAGTTGATGATCTCTGTCTCTGCAAAGACGGTGCAGGTGGTCGTGATCTTGACCGGGTTCTTCGCCGCCAGCGCCAGTGCACCCAGCTCGCCGAGCGGGATGTCCAGCGCCATGGCGGCGGCACCGAGGAACCGACCCGTCCCCGCGGCGCACTTGTCGTTCATGGAGAAGTCGAGGACCTGGCCCTCCGGCCCGATCTTGATCGCCTTCGTGTCCTGGCCGCCGATGTCGAGGACGGTGCGGGTTTTCGGGAACAGGTACTGGCCGCCGCGAGCGTGGCAGCTGATCTCGGTGACCTGGGTGTCGCCGAAGGTGACCTTGTAGCGCCCGTAGCCGGTGCCGACCACGTAAGCCACATCGGAGCGCTGGACGCCGGCGTCCGCGATCGCGAGCTGGAACGCGTTCTCGGCGGCGGCGGTGACGATGCCCCCGGTGTCAATCAGCGACCGGCCGAGCACACGGCGCTGGCCGTCCATGATGACCGCCTTGGTCTGGGTAGAGCCGACGTCAACTCCTCCTACGAGCATTGGTTCACCTCTTTGCCGCCACCAGGGCGGCCGCTTTACGGGCTCCGAGCGCCTCGAAGTAGGCGTCGATCCTGTTCTTGAACTGGGCCTCCGACCAGATCCTCGGGTCGACGAGGTCGGATTCGACGAAGAGCGACGGGACGTCCTTGATCCGGGTCAGGTACTCGCGGCTGTCGGCCATCCCCGTGCTCACGGTCCGGCAGCTTTTGACGGAGTGATAGACGATGCCGTCCGCTTTCCAATCACGGACGGTGTCGGCGAGCTGGTCCTGGCTGAAGAACATGTTCGACATCGAGCGCCGGCCCGTGATCAGCAGTTGCTCGGCGAGGCTCTCCAGGGGCCGCTCGACGTCGAACTGGATGCCCAGGTCGAGGCCGCCGCCGGCGTAGGCGAGGTATTCCGTGCTGACGAATACAGCCCCCCAGTCCTGGAACAGCTCCAGGAAGCGGCGGAAGTAGGGGTAGCAGGCCGGGCCGACCCCGTGCAGGCGGAAGCGCTCCTCGGCGATGGTGCCGATGCCGAGCCGGACCTTGTGCTCCATCTCCTCACGCAGCTCGGCCATGTAGCGGGCCCCGGTCTCGGTGCCGCGGTAAGCGCTCAGCACACCCATGTAGGTCAGGCCGTCGGCCATCGCGTTGAAGGGCGCCGGGATGTTCTGGTTGAGCCTGAGGACAGCCATCCAGTCGGCCGCCATCCGGTTGACGTGGGCGAGGTTCTCCTGGAGGCGCTCGATCTTGAACGGCCTGCCCGTGACCGCCACGCAGGCCTCGATCAGCTCCTCCAACTGGCTCTGGACGTAACGCCGGTCGTTTTCGAACTGCTCGCTGCCGGGTTCGGTGCTCCAGCCGATGCCCCGCTGGCCGGGGATGTCGAGGACGAAGACCTTGCAGCCATACATCCGCTGCCAGATCTCGACCCACTTGACGTAGGTGTTGCACATGTTGGTCGCGACCACGATCGAGGGCTTTGGGATCCGGCCGTTCGGATGCTTGCGAGCGTC
>JBGQGS010000157.1:0-5056 GCA_041497555.1 Candidatus Dormibacteraceae bacterium
GAGTTTCGCCCTTCTCCTGTCCGGGCATAATCATCCCCGGTGCACACCTGGGACTGGCGACGAGCGGCCGGCTTTGCCGCCCTGGTGGCGCCAGTGTTGATGTGGTCGGAGTTCCTCGCCATGGGCCTCTCGCGGCACGGCTACAACCTCCTGACAAGACCGTTCAGCGATCTCGCCACGCGTGGCACGCCTCACGCCGCCCTGTTCGACATGGGCTTCTTCCTCGTGCCGGGCGTGCTGACAGTCGTGCTCGGCATTGGCCTTTGGTTCACCATCCGTGGGGGTCAGGCCTGGCGCGCGGGGGCGGTCCTGGTCGTGGCGTCGGGTTTGTTCCTGTTGGCCGCCGGTGCGTTCCCGCAGGATCCGAGGTCTTTCGTCGAGGGTGTGTTGCACGGCACGATGGCACAGATCTGCTTCGCCATTGCCAGCGTGGCGCCTCTTGTCCTGTTCCTGGGGTCGCGGGACCACGCCCACCTGTCTCCGCCGAGGCGCCTCTGGCTTGCCGCCGGCATCGCATCGTTCGCCATCGAAGGGTTGGCGATCGCGCTGCACCCGCTCCTCGCCTATCCAGACGGTTTCTTCCAGAGGCCGTTCACACTCGTCCTGACCATCTGGTTCGTGGTCACCGGCGCGTGGCTGCTGAGAGGCCGCAACATCGAGGGTCTTTCGGTACCTGCGTAACCGGCCGGGAGGGCCGAAAGTCGACCCCAGATGGGTCAGGAGCGCGTCCATTACCTTGATTGGCTGAAGGTGCTGATCGTTTACGGCATCGTCGTCTTCCACGTCTCGCTGGTCTTCACATTCGGCACCTGGCTGGTCTCGAACCATGAGCGCAGCGTCATCCTCAGCGCCTTCACCGGCTTCACCTTCCCGTGGGGCATTCCCGCCATGTTCCTGATCGCAGGCGCCGACGCGTGGTTCGGGCTGCGCTCGCACTCGGTCGCTTCGTTCATTCGCAGGCGCTTTCTGCGCCTCTTGGTGCCGATGGTCCCTGGGCTGTTGATCCTCTCCCCCTTTCAGCGATTCGTCACGAGCCAGAACCCGCCACCCCCGATTCAGGACATCGGGGCGTTCTATGTCGCGTTCTTCCGCAACTTCCACTTCGAGTGGGACCTGGAGTGGGTCAGCCGGTACTGGCTGCACCTGTGGTTCCTCGGCTACCTGTTTGCGATCACCCTGGCCTGCGCGCCCTTGCTGGTTTGGCTGCGCAGCCCTGGCGGCCGGCGTCTAACCTCGGCACTGCTCGCCATCGCGACCCGGCGCGGTGGTTTGCTGCTGCTCGCCGCGCCGCTCTGCCTCACCCAGCTCGCGCTGCGCCCGCGCTTTGCCGCCTACCAGGACTGGGCTGACGTCGCCACGTACACGTTGGCCTTCGTTTGGGGAGCCATCCTCTTCAGCGATCGGCGCTTCGAAGCGGCGATTCGCAGAGAGATCCGGTGGCTGCTGCTGGTCGGCGGGCTCGCCATCGCCGGGATCGGGCTTCTGACCTATGCCACGCCCTCCCACCTGCCCTGGGACAGCCACGCGCCGTTTGCCGTGCAGTCGGCCTATGCGCTCTTCTGGAGCCTGGATGTCTGGTCGTGGCTCCTCGCCGTCCTCTACCTCGGCATCCGATGGCTCGACTTTCCCAATCGCGTGCAGGAATATCTGCGAGAGTCGGTCCTGCCCATCTATGTGATTCATCACCCGCTGGTCCTGGTCGTCGCTTCCTTCGTCGTGACGTGGGGCCTCGGTGTGTGGCCCAAGTTCGCGCTGATCCTGGTCACGGTCCTCACCCTGACGATCGCCATATACGAGTTCGGCGTGCGCCGCTGGCCGCTCACGCGGCTGCTGTTCGGGCTCAACTCATTGCCTGAAGGGACAACGCCGCGATTCGAACCACGTTCGGCCGAGGGTCCCGACCGGTTGGGTGTTGTTGCCGCGAACCGATTCGTCCGTTAGCGAAGACCGCGTTTTCGACTGGTGGGCCCTGGGGTTGGGCCTTCGGGCTCCCGGGGGATAATTCGGACGTGGGTGACTGCTGCTCGCCAAAAGGCTATCGCTGGATCTTCAGCGAGAGGAACGCGCGGGCAGAAGCGAAACGCTACTTGCGCAAGGGTCTCGATCCGACCTCCAGGCGCATCGTCGACTCCTTGAGGCAGGGAGGTGTCGAGGGCCGCACACTCCTCGAGGTTGGGGGCGGGGTCGGCGCCATCCAGATCGAGCTTCTCAAGGCAGGGGTGGCCCGCGCGGTGAGCATCGAGCTGACGCCCACCTACGAAGAGGCGGCCCGGGAGCTGCTGCGTGAGGCCGGGCTTGAGGACAGGGTGGTGCGCAAGGTGATGGACTTCGCAGAAGCAGCCGGCGAGGTGGAGGCTGCCGATATCGTGATCATGAACCGCGTCATCTGCTGCTACCCCGACATGCCGAGGCTGACCGGGGCAGCGGCAGACCATGCGCGCGAAGTCCTGGTGCTCAGCTTTCCAAGAGAGACCTGGTGGATGAGGAGTGGGCTGACGCTTGCCAACGCGGCGCTGCGAATTGCGCGGCGACAGTTCCAGATCTTCTTACATCCACCCGATCGCATTCTCGCGACCGTCGATCAGCATGGCCTGAGGACGACGTCCAACCAGCTCGGCCTCATCTGGCAGGTCGCGGCGATGCGCCGGGCCCGAACTTGAGGCCAGGCGCCAACATCACGGCTTTGCTGGACCAGGGCGCGCCCGAAAAAGCCGCGCTGGTCGTCCCTGACGGCCCCACCCTGACGTACGGCCGGCTGCGCGAGTTGACCGAACAGATGGCGATTGCCCTCGCGTCTCGCGGAGTCGCGCCGGGCGATCGCGTCGCGATGGTGTTTCCGAATGGCCCGGAAGCCATCCTCCTGTTCCTGGCCACGTCGATGATCGGGGTCTGCTGTCCGCTCAACCCTGGCTACAAGGAAGATGAGTTCCGGTTCTACCTCGAGGACACCGGCGCCCGATTCCTCCTGCTGCCGCCTGGCGAGGGCCCAGCGGCACGCCAGGCACTGCCGGCCGGCGGCAAGGTGATCGACGTGGAGCTGGATGCGGCCGGCCGGCTGCAGCTGAGCAACCACGGTGCGCACAAGCTGGTTGATTCCGTCGACGCAGCTGACGCGGAAGCGACGGCCCTGGTCCTGCACACCAGCGGCACGACCAGCCGTCCGAAGCGAGTACCGCTGCGCCACCGAAACCTGACCAGCTCTGCGCACAACATCATTCGGTCATACGAGCTGTCTCCGGATGACGTGTCCCTTTGCATCATGCCGCTGTTCCATGTGCACGGCCTGGTTGCCTCTGCCCTCGCAACATTTGGTTCGGGCGGAACTGTGGTCGTGCCCCGCCGCTTCAACCCGCTCGGGTTTCGCCCTTTGATGGAGTCGACGCGGCCAACGTGGTTCAGCGCCTCGCCGACGCCACATCAGCTGATCCTGTCCCGTCTACAGGACAAACACCCGCCTGGATGCGAACGCCTGCGGTTCGTTCGCTCATGCAGCTCCGCGCTGGCTCCGGCACAGATGGAGCTCATGGAGGACCGCTTCGGCGTCCCCGTGCTCGAGGCCTACGGCATGACCGAGGCGAGTCACCAGATGGCGTCGAATCCGCTACCGCCCCAGCGTCGCGAACCAGGCAGCGTCGGGCGCGGAACCGGCGTGGAGATCACGATCCTGGACGAGGCCGGAGACGAGGTCTCCATTGGGGCAAGTGGCGAAGTAGCTGTGCGCGGCCAGAACGTGATCGATGGCTACGAGAACAATCCGCAGGCCAACGCGAGCTCGTTCACTCGAGGCTGGTTCCGAACCGGCGACCTGGGCGTGCTCGATGGAGACGGTTATCTCCGGCTGCTGGGCCGAATCAAGGAGCTGATCAACCGCGGCGGAGAAAAGATCGCGCCTCGCGAGATCGACGAGGTACTGGAAGAGCACCCGGCGGTGAAGGAGGCGGTGAGCTTTGGCGTCCCGCACGCCACCTGGGGCGAGGAAGTCGCCGCCGCGGTCGTGCTCAACGAACCGGTCACGGAGAAGGAGCTGCTGGCGTTTTGCCGGACTCGACTGGCGGACTTCAAAGTGCCGCGGCATCTCCACATCGTCGACCTGATCCCCAAAACCCCGACGGGTAAGATCCAGCGCCGCTTCGTCGCCGAGCAGTTCACGCAGAAGTGAGGGTTGCGATCCTTGGTGCCGGCGCAACGGGGGGCTTCCTCGGGGCCCGGCTGGCCAAGGCCGGCGTCGACGTAGTTCTGATCGCTCGAGGCCCGCATCTCCAGGCCATGCGCGAGACGGGCCTACGGCTCATCGAACCGGATGGTGAGTCGACCGTGCGCGTGGAGGCGACCGACGATCTCGGCGTACTCCGCAGTGCGGATGCGGTTTTCGTCACGCTCAAGGCCCACAGCGTGCCCGCGATAGCGGAACGCTTGGCGGCCAACCTGGATCCCGGCACGGCCGTCGTCAGCGCACAAAACGGCATCCCCTGGTGGTATTTCCAGCGTCACGGAGGAGAGCTCGAGGGGACCTATCTCGAGACGGTGGACCCGGGCGGGATGGTGGGTCGGACCATCGACCCCGAGCGCGTCATCGCCTGCATCGTGTACCCGGCGACCAGTGTCGTGGGACCGGGCATCGTCCGCCACATCGAGGGAGAGAAGTTCTCCCTGGGAGAGCTCGACGGAAGCCAGACCCCGCGCATTCTGGCGCTCTCGCGCCTGCTCGTCAGCGCCGGACTCAAGGCGCCTGTGCAATCCAGGATTCGACAGGAGCTGTGGGTGAAGCTGCTGGGCAATGCTGTCTTCAATCCAATCAGCGTGCTCACGCGAGCGACCCTTGGCGAGATGGCTGAGTCCCCAGCGCTGGCCCCGATCGTGCGAGCCGCAATGGAAGAGGTGGACACGGTGGCGCGCCGTCTTGGGGTTGAGATCCCGGTCACGATCGACCAGCGCATCCGAGGCGCAGCCCGCGTCGGCGCACACAAGACATCGATGCTCCAGGACCTCGAGGCCGGCCGGCCGATGGAGATCGATGCGGTCGCTGGCGCGGTGGTTGAGCTCGCAGGAAAGCTCA
>JBGQGS010000158.1:0-5034 GCA_041497555.1 Candidatus Dormibacteraceae bacterium
CCATCTACCGGTCACTGTGCAAGGCCGGTTGGTCGGCTTCCTCTCCGCACGGGATCTGCTCGCCCTGAGGCCGTGGCCCAAGCTGCCGATCGGCGAGCAGTGGTGAGTAGGCGGCACTAGCGACGAGGGTCGGCGACGGTCGCCGGCGGTCACCTTGCTGCCATCGAAGAACGCGGGGCCGAAGCGCGAGGAGCGCCCCGGCTTGACCAAGAGCCTGGCCGTGGAGCTCGGACCGTACGGGATCAGGGTGCTGGCACTGGCCCCCACGTGGCTTCCGAGTGGCGAGGGGCGCAAGTATCCTTCGTAGCAACCAATGGACGGCGATCTAAGACCTGCCGATGTCAGCGTGGTTGAGCCAACGATGCCTGACGTTCTTGCGGCAGCTGCCCGAATCAGGCCGCACCTGGCCGCTACCCCGCTCCGCCATTCAGTTGCGATCAGCGAGATGGTCGGCACGGAGGTCTACCTGAAGCTCGAGCTCCACCTTCCGACCGGAGCATTCAAGGTGCGGGGAGGCGTCAATCTCATCTCACAGCTGAGCGAGCAAGAGCGAGAGGTCGGGGTAATCGCCGCCTCGACCGGGAACCACGGCCAATCCGTCGCCTACGCGGCCAGGCTTTACGGTGTCAAAGCCATCATCTGCGCGCCCGCGAACGCGAATGCAGCCAAAGTCGACGCGATGAGGGAGCTGGACGCCACAGTGAACCTGGTGGGCGCCAGCTACGACGAGGCTCGCCTGGCCTGCGAGCAGCTCGCTAGATCAGACGGATACCGCTACATCCACTCCGGAAACGAGCCTCTGCTCATAGCCGGAGTGGCTACGCATACGCTCGAGATCCTGAGCGAGCAGCCGCGAATCGATGTGATCATCGTTCCGGTTGGAGGCGGCAGCGGCGCGGCAGGTACGTGCATAGTCGCCAAGACGATCAATCCCGAAATCATGGTCATCGGCGTCCAATCGGAAGCTGCGCCGGCGGCCTACCTTTCGTGGCGCGACGGGCGGCCTGTCGACGTGGTCGCGAGGACTTGGGCCGAGGGGCTTGCGACCGGGACGGCGTTCGAACTCCCGCAGCAGATACTGCGGCGGCTGCTCAACGACTTCGTCCTCGTCAGCGAAGAAGCCATCACGGAGGCCGTTCGGATCCTGCTGTCCAGGGCCAGGCTCCTGGTCGAGGGCGCAGGCGCGTCGCCCCTGGCCGCAGCACTGGCGTTAAAAGACCGGCTGAAGGATCATCGCGTAGCGTTGATCCTGACCGGCGGCAACATCTCGGTCGCGCAGCTGAAAGCGGTACTCAAGGACAGCTGATCGTGCGCCTGGCACCTTGGGGGTGAACCCCCGCTCGTTTTCGTACCAGGGGCAGAGGCGCAGCGGGAGTAGGCTCTGTTCTCAGGGAGCCAGAGCCGGTGGGGAGTCGGACCGCTTGCGGGAACCGGTACAAGCTTCCGAAGGAGACCCGATCCATGTCGCAGGACCACCCTCTCGATGAGTTAGCCGGGTCGCGTCCGGCCGGCCGCATCTCGGTTCCGGTCGTCACCACCAACATCGACTCCGAGCTCGAGGCGCTCCGCCGCTCGGCCTCTTACCAACGCAACGATCACGCGTCGACCACGATCGTGAATCGACCCGGCCTCGGCGTCGTCCTGGTCGCATTGCCGAAGGGTGGGCACATGGCCGAGCACCGGGCTGCGCGGCCGATCTTGCTGCGGGTATTGGAGGGCAGGGTCCGCCTCACGCTCCAGGACCGGACGCTTGAGATGTCGCCCGGCGACCTGACCTCGCTCGCCCCTAACCTCGCCCACACAGTGAGCGGGGTCGAGGACAGCGCCTTCCTGCTCACGATCGGAGGCGGTACCCGCCAGACCCACTCTTAGCAGCGGTCCTCGCTTTGTTCACCGCCAAGGAGCGCCCATGCCACACATCGCAGTCGCCGACGCAACCAGCGTCGTCTCGATCCAGCCAAGTGCGATCGTGTCAAAGGTCATCCACCGCGATGGCCAGGTGAACGTCACGGTATTCGGCATCGACGCGGGCGAAGAGCTCACTGAGCACCACGCCTCGAGCGCCGCTATCGTCCAGGTCCTCGCGGGCCGGCTGCGGCTGACGGCCGACGGCGAGGAGCTCGATGCCGGACCGGGGTTCTGGCTTCATATGGCGCCGGAAACGCCGCACGCGCTGGTCGCGGTGGAGCCGACCGTAATGCTCCTCACCTTGGTCCGGCGATGACGGGATCGGCGGCGCGCCGTTGCTACCGGTACGGCTCGATTATCAAACAGCTCGGTGCTGGCCCATGTCAACACGCGTTGCTGTACGAGTTCGCCGCCAGAAAGGCCCCGGGGCCCTGGGGTCCATTACCGCTCTGGGTTGCGCAGCTGCGATTCCTGTTACCTCCGAGGGTATGCAATGCTGCGGTGGATCCTCGATTTAATGTTTCGGAATGACCGACAAACATAAGCGGGTGGACGCCCAATCCCGCCAGAGCATCGAACGCAACCGGCCCGCCCTCGACCGATGGATAGACAGCGCGGCCTGGCTCGACCGCCCGGCGAAGGTCGTGCAGAGCGCGATCCTGACGTTCTACAAGGCTCTCGGCGGTCCAGGGCGGGGACTCAAAAGCCTTCTTCACGGCACCAAACCGCTTGGCCATCCGCTCCATCCCGCCTTGACCGCAGTTCCCCTCGGTGCCTTCACAGTGATGTTCCTGGCCGACTGGCCGGCTGTCTTCTTCCGCACCGTTCCCCCCACCGTGGGGACGTTTGCGCTCATCATCGGCATCCTCGGCATGGTCGGGTCGGCCGCCACGGGCTATACCGACTACACCGGCACCTCCGGCAGGGCGCGTCGATACGCGAGCATCCATGGCCTGATCATGACGATCGTCCTGTTGGTGATGATCGGATCGCTGCTCCTCCGTTACCAGGCGGACAGCGGTGTCGTCTTCGCCGGCGTCCTGGTCTCGAGCCTGGCTTACTTGGTGGTCCTCTTCGGCGCCTTCCTCGGCGGCCATCTGAGTTTTGGAATGGGGACCATGGTCAATCGCAGTGCCTTCGTCGAGGGAGTGACCGACTGGACCGATGTCGGCTCTGTAGCGCATTTCCCCGAAGGGAAGCTGATTCGAGCCCAGGCCGGCGATATGCCGGTCCTCTTGGTCCGTCTCGGAGATCGGCTCAACGCCATCGCCGCGACCTGCTCCCACGCCGGCGGCCCGCTCGACGAAGGCAAGCTCGAAGGCGAAGTCGTCACCTGCCCATGGCACAGTTCCCGGTTCCGCGTCACCGACGGCGCTGTTAAGGATGGGCCAGCCACCTTTGACCAACCCGCGTTCCTCGTTCGCGAGGAGAATGGAAAGGTCCAGGTTCGCCTCCCGGCGCTTCTCCATTAGCCTGGCCACAGTGAAACGGCAAATACCGATAGGTGAGTCATGAATCAATTCTTTGAAGAGCTGGGCAAGCGTTGGGTGGCAGCAGCGCACCGTCGCGAGGCGGCGATCGAAGCGCCCTCGATCGATCCCAGGGTTGCCCTGGAGTTGCTGGAGCTCGCGCGGGTCGCGGCACACACCCGAGAACGACGATTCGCTCCGCTCTCATGCTTCATGGCCGGCGTCGCGGCGGAGCGCCTGCGGATGGCCAAGCCCGATCTGGATCAGGGAGCTGTCGCCGCCTACATCCAAGAAGTTCGCCAGGAGTTGGAGGCAGAGACCCCGGCCGCGCCTAGCGAACGTTGATCACCGGCAACTGGCGGAAGCTCTGCACCGAGACCCGAGCCGCGACTGCCGACGCGACGTCGCGAAATGCTTTGGCGCCGGCCGTGTCCGGACGCGAGATGACCACCGGGGCGCCCGCGTCAGCTTCCTCGCGAATCGCTTTCTCCAGCGGGATGCCGCCGAGGTAAGGGACGCCCAGGCGCCGGGCGGCGCGCTCCGCCCCGCCGTGGTCGAAGATGAAGTGCTCTTCGCTGCAACGACCGCAAACGAACCAGCTCATGTTCTCGACCAGACCCAGCGGGGGCACGTTGAGCCCGCGGAACATCTGTAGCGCCTTGACGGCGATGTTGAGTGCGGCAGCCTGCGGTGTGCAGACGATCGCGACACCGGTCAGCGCCACCGCCTGCGCGAGGGTCAGTGACGCGTCGCCAGTTCCTGGTGGAAGGTCGATCACGAGATAGTCGAGCTCGCCCCAGTGAACGTCTGTGAGCATCTGCTCGATCGCTCGCGAGACCATCGGTCCGCGCCAGACCATGGCCTTGTCGGCGCCCGCCAGGAAGCCGATCGACATCAGCTTGACACCGAAGGCTTCGAGCGGTACGAGCTTCTGATCCACCACCTTCGGCTCGTTCTGGACGCCCAACATGCCCGGTATTGATGGGCCGTAGATGTCCGCGTCGAGCAGTCCAACCCTGGCTCCACTGAGGCCGAGGGCGCAGGCGAGGTTGATTGCCACCGTGGACTTGCCCACGCCACCTTTTCCGGATGCGACCGCGATCGCTTGCTTGACGCCGGGGATGACCTGATTCGGCTGCCGCCCGTTAAAGGCCGATCGCACGTTGGCGGTCATCGTGAGCTCGACCGCGCTCACGCCTGGAAGGTCGCCGACCAGCTTGCGGGCCATCGTCTGGAAACGATCTCGAACGGGGCAAGCGGGCGTCGTCAGCTCGAAGGTGAACGTCACGCGGCCGTCGGCGCCGACGACCAGGTTCTTGATCATGCCGAGGCTGACCACGTCGCGACCGAGGTCGGGATCCTGGATCGCCGTCAGCGCCGCCAGGACCTGGTCCGAGCTCGGCGGCGCGATCTGGGGTCCCCACGAACTCACGGCTTGCCTCCGAGAGGGGTCCCCGCGAACTCACGGCGCAGCCGCCGAGTTCGTGGGACTTTTTCGTGGGGCTTTCTACTGGGCACTGAAGATCACCGCCGCTCGCAGCGCCAACACCCCGAGCAGGACGAGGATTGCCACGACCAGGGTGTCGGTACCCGCGCGGGCGATGACCGCCGAGCCGCCGGTGGGGCGGATGCGCATATGTCCTCTCGCCGCCACCAG
>JBGQGS010000159.1:0-4996 GCA_041497555.1 Candidatus Dormibacteraceae bacterium
GCCCGGCACCCGGCGGCACTGGCACGGCGGTCGGCGTCTGCTGATAACGGCGGTCAAAGCGCTCTGACAGCTTCATGCCGGCCGCGCCCGCGACGACCGCTGCAAGCGCCTCCACGCTTGCACGGCAGCTTTCTTCAGGTCGGCGTCTGGGTCCTTCTCCGCCAGGATGTCGAGGCCCCCGACGGCTGCCGGGTCCCCGATCATGCCGAGCGACTTGCACGCGGCGAGGCGAACAGGCTTGGGCCAGCGCCGGTCGTGAGCGATGCCCAGGAGCGGCTGCACGCGCAGCGTATCGCGCCTCAACCCGCAGGCGAGCACCGTGACGACCGCGGCCTTCTCGCTCGCCGGTTGGCGCATCAAGGCTTCGATGTCCAGGTCCGAAGCGGCCCGAGAGAGCGTGATCGCCAGCCGGTGGATCGGAATCCTGTCCGTGGCGGCCATGAGCGCCTCGACCGCTCGACGCCCCCCGAGCTGGCCGAGGGCGCGGATGGCCGAATCGCGCACTTTCGGGTCCTTGTCGTGGGTCAAATCCTCGATCCACAAGACCGCCTCGGTGAGGCGCAGAGCGCCGCAGAGCCGGGCGGCCGACGCCCTCGTCACCGGATTCGGGTTGACCAGCGAGTTGAACAGCTCGTCGGTAAGGCCCGAGCGCCGGAAAGGCTCTGTGATCCTCCATTGCCCGGTCAGCCCATGTCCGGCCTGCTCCAGCGCGAGGCTGATCACCGCACCGGCTGGGCCTGGCTCGGCCAGCAGCTCCGCCGCGGTTACGTTCAGCACCACGTGCTCGCCTGTAAGCGCCTCGTTAAGGACCCGCTCAATCCGGGCAGCCAGACGAGATCGCGAAGCGCGGGAACCAGCCCCCGACCGCTTGGTCAGGCGCTCTAGATCGATCTCGGCCGAAGGCCTCGTGTTCAAAGCTGGTACTGAGATGGTGGGTCGATCCGGGGGAACGTTGTTACATTATCGACGTTTTGAGTGCCCGTGAGGTTCACGAAACCCATCGGGCGCGGGAGGAAGAGCCACACCAGGTGGGTACGAGCAGCGGACCCGCCGCCGAACAGACGCCCTCGGCGCAGCAGCTGCGGATGCGGATCCTGGAGATGTCCTCCGTGTTCGCCGAGCTCAGCGATGGTGTGCTGCGGGCTGTCGCGCGGCGGATGCGCCCCATTGGGCTGACCGCCCGCGACACCCTGCGCCTCAACGCCCAGGGCGGCGACGTGGTGGTCTTCCTGGCTTCCGGCCAGGTCGAGGAATCGGTGGCAGACGGCACGGGCAAGGTGCTCCTGACGCGGCGTCCGGTGCCAGGAGACCTGGTCATCCTCCCCGCCCCCCGCAGCAAGGACCGCTACGTGACGAGCATCTACGGTCTCACCGACGCGGTTCTCCTGACCCTCGACCGGGACGGGCTCCTCGAGGGCCTGGGCACGGACGTCGGGAAGGTGGCGCTCGCCCTGGACCGGCTGTGGGAGCAGGAGCTCTCGGCCGTCGAGGCCGCCGAAGCCCAGCGAGCGTCACGCACGGCGGCTCCGATCGTCGCCTTCTTCTCGGCCAAGGGGGGTTCGGGGGTCACGACCCTGGCGATCAACACCACCGCGGTACTTGCCCGCAAGTTCCCGCGCCAGGTTCTGCTGGTCGACCTTTCGGCGCCCTTCGGGCACGCTGCCCTTTTCGCCGACCTCATCGCCACCGGCTCGATCGCGAGCGCCGCCAAAGCCGCACCGGTCGACTTCGAAACCGTGCTGCGGGGCAACATCGTGAATCACCGCTCGGGCATGGGCGTGCTCCCTGGGACGCTCCGGCCGGAAGAGGTCGACCTCATGACAGGCGACCTGACCGGGCGGGTGCTCGACGTGGTCGTCAGGTGGCAGCGGTTGATCCTCGTGGACCTGGGAACGTCGCTCGGCGAGGCTGCGCTGGCGGTGCTCGAGCGCGCGGAGTGCGTGGTCATCGTGGTGCCGCCTGAGATCGCGGCGATGACAGACGCGCGGCGTGCGCTCGCCGTGTTCCGAGACATCCTGAACGTCGTCGACAATCGAATCGAGCTGGTCCTCAACCAGAGGGTGCCGCACCCTCCGCTGGACCGCGCGGCCGTGGAGTCGATCCTCGGCCGGAAAATGTCGGTGACCGTGGGCTTCGACGATTCCCGCCCCGAGGACGCGACACTCGGCGGCGGCCTGGTCTTGACGCGAGACCCCAACTCGCTCGTTTCACGCGGGGCGACTGACCTGGCTCGCGTGATCGTGGCCAGCCTGAAGCTGGATGCCTGAACCCCGCCGCCGCACCGCTGGTCAGGCCCTGGTCGAGTTCGCGATCGCCCTGCCGATCCTGATCCTGCTCGTCGCGGGGGTGCTCGAGCTCGGTCGGGGCTACACGTTCGCCGTCGCGACGTCCGACGCGGCGCGCGACGCCGCCCGATACGTCGCCGGCAAGACATCGACGACGAACGGACCTGGCCTGGCGAACATGTGCAGCCTGGTCACTGCAGACCTGGCGGCAGTCACGTCGAACGTGATCTGCCCGACTCAGGTCAACCACGCGCCGCCCTTCACCGCCCCCGGGGATTACACGAAACCGAGCGCGGGTCAAGCCGTGGTCGCCGTGTACTGTGGAACAAGTTCCGACTGCACAGGCTCCGTGACCACGCTGTACGGGTCCGAGGTTGACGTTTATGTGTACTACGGGTTCAGCGACCTCAACCTCCTGGGAGGCGGGATCACGATCTCAGGGTCGAGCCGCGCGACCACCTCCTGGTGAAACTGAGCTCGCTTCGCGCCTCCGGCGCATCGCGCCTCCTCTCCACGCGGTGGGGAGGCCAGGCTCTGGTCGAGTTCGCTCTGGTGGCGCCGATCGTGCTGCTCATCATCGGAGCCACCGTCGACATGGGACGCGGGATGCTGCTCTACGCGCTCCTGCAGGGCGCCTCCCGCGACACGGCACGGCAGGCCGCCCTCGGCTACTACAGCGGCTCCAACACCCTGCCGCCCGACTGCACCGCCCTGACTACGCCCTGCTCGCTGAATTCCGTCGTCAACGGCGCCCACCTCCTCGACCCGCTGGGAGTCTCGGTCGCCTACCAGGACTCGACGAGCATCTCTTCGCCACCTACCTACGGCACCTACGCCCCCAACGCCGACCCGACGCAGCCCGGTGTCATCACGCTCACCGGCGCCACGAACCCGAACACCGTCTACGTGTTCATCTACGAGCTCGACTCGACCGGGGGCAACCCCAGCCCGCGCTGGAGCTGCCCAACCTGTGCGGCGGCCAGCGGTGCCGCAGTTCGCACCGCGGGACACCAGCGCGCGGTCGTCGACCTGAAGCTCAAGTGGCAGCCGATCATGGCCAGGTTGCTCGGCATCCCCAACGTGATCACGTTCGACTCGCAAAGCGTCATCCGGATGGAATTTTGATGCGTCGTCACGCCAGGTCCGAGTCCGGCCAGGTCATGGTGCTGGTGGCGGTGTCGCTGATCGCTCTCATCGGCTCCGCGGCGCTGGTCTTGCTGGCCGGCTCAGTCGAGTGGCAGAAAAACCAGCTCCAGCAGCTGGCTGACCAGGCGGCGCTCGACTCAGCGCTGAAGATCGGCATCGGCTGCGACGCGGGCAAGGCGAGCACAGTCATCACCGCGGCCGACAACTCCGTCGCCAATCAGCGGACCAAGACGGGTGTCCTCAACATCGCTGGCGGCCCCTGCGCCACTCCGTACTCGGGCACCGACACCTTCGCCGGCGGCCTCAGCGCAACCATCAACTATCCGTACCGAGCACACCAGCAGCAGGTCGAGGTGATCCTGACTTTGACCCTTCCCATCTCCTTCGGCGGCGAGTTCGGCAAGACGAGCACCACCGTGGTCCGCCGCGCAGTCGCCCAGGCCCTACCCGCATCGGTCCCGGCCGTTTCGGCTACCACCCTCACCTGCAGCAGCGGCCAGGTGAACGTCGCCGGCAGCGTCCTTGTGCAGAACTTGATCGCCCGCAGCGGAACCTGCGCGCTCTACGCTCACGCGCGGTTCGACGCCGCGTCCGGGACGTATTCCGACCTGGGCAATGTGAGCGTCTACACGGACGGACAGAGTTGGACCGCGCCCGGCACGTGCGTCGCAGGCTCGAACAGCGGATCGTCGAGCGCCATCTGCACAGACGGTTACGAGCTCAGCGGCCACACGGCGCCTGCCTGCGCCGCCGCCGCCACCTCCTACCTGTCGGCCGGCGACAAGGTAGTCAATCCCGATCCATGCGCGGCGGGCACGGGCCGGCAGCCTGTGGCGCCGCTTTCCATCACACTCCCGCCTGAGCCCAACGCCGACCCCGCCGTCTACGTCAAGCTCCCTGGGGGGGTACCGTGCAACCCTGCGGCGGCCTACGCGAACATCGTGGTCGGCGGTGTAACCGTCGGCACCGGGCTCGGACCCGCGCCGATCAAAGATGCCAGCGGGTACTACCACTTCAAGCCCAGCTGTTATGGCTACCTGAACCTGGCCAGCTTGAGCGGCGGCATCTCCAATGTCCAGGTCGGGCCCGAGGTCGGGCCGACGAAAACGACAGTGACTCCGACCCTGCCGGTAGCCAGCCAGGCGGGCACGCTGCTGGTGGCGGACCTCCGGTCCGAGACCAACCCGTCCAATAAGCCGTTCACGGCTCCCGCGAATTGGGTCTCCGCCAACAATGCCTTCCTGGACGGCACAGCGCACGCCCAGATCTGGTACTACCCGAACAATCCCGGTGGGATCACAAGCGCCGTCTTCGACGTCAGCCCGAACTCGATCAACGCCGTCGCACAGATGACCGAGTGGCGGAACGTGGCGACCGTCTCTCCGCTTGACCAGACCGGGACCCTGACGGTCGCCTCCAACCAGCTGACCGCGACCATCGCCACCGGCGGTGCTACCACGGTGGCCAACGAGCTCGTGATCACCGACGACGGCTTCACGACTCAGGTGGGCCAGACCGTCGTCCCTGGGGCAGGATGGAGCAGCCTGGCCAACGACGTGCCAAAC
>JBGQGS010000160.1:0-4995 GCA_041497555.1 Candidatus Dormibacteraceae bacterium
CGGGTCAGCTCGAGCGCCCGCTGGTTGATGTCCACCGCCCACACCTGCGCCCCAGGCGCCTGGCGCGCGAGGGCGATCGCGATCGGCCCGTAGCCGCTGCCGAGGTCCAGGATGTTGCCCCCGGGAGGCGGAGGCGGCGCCTCCCGGAGCAGGGTCAGCGTCCCCAGGTCGACGCCCCGCGAGCCGAACACGCCACGGTCCGCTGACAGCTCGAGCGCGAGCTCGCCGACGTGGAGGTGGACCATTCGCGGCTTGGATTCGACGGCCGGCGCAGGGTCGAAGTAATGAGATCGCTGGGAGGTCAATTGGGGCTGCTTCTTTTTGGGTATACTCATCGTTTGTCGCCCAATCGGCTACTGCCGCATGGGATTTGAGCCGTGATTCGGAGAAACGTTTGCCCACAATCCAGCAGCTGGTCCGCACTAGGCGCAGGGCGGCCAGAGCGAAGTCTAAGGCGCCCGCCCTCAAGGGCTCACCGCAGAGGCGGGGAGTCTGCGTGCGCGTCTACACCCAGACCCCCAAGAAGCCGAACTCGGCCCTCCGCAAGGTGGCGCGCGTTCGGCTGACCACCGGGATCGAGGTGACGGCCTACATCCCTGGCATCGGACACAACCTGCAGGAGCACTCGGTCGTCCTCATCCGCGGCGGCAAGGTCAAGGACCTCCCGGGGGTCCGCTACCACATCATCCGCGGCACCCTGGACACCGCCGGCACCAAGAACCGGAAGAAGGCGCGCTCCAAGTACGGGGCTAAGCGCGAAAAGAGCAAGGCGGCGGCCTGATGCCTCGGCGCAGCCGTCCAGTCAAGCGTGTCATCGCGCCCGACCCGGTCTACCAGTCGGAGGCGATCGCCAAGTTCGTGAACGTGGTCATGAGCAAGGGGAAGCGTTCGACCGCGGAGAAGGTCGTCTACGACGCCCTTAGCCGCGCCGGCAAGCAGGCCAAGAAGGAGCCGCTCGAAGTGTTCGACCTGGCTCTTCGCAACGCCACCCCGCTGCTGGAGGTCAAGCCTCGGCGTGTCGGTGGCGCGACCTACCAGGTGCCGGTCGAAATCAGGCCGGAGCGCCGCCTGGCGTTGGCCCGCCGCTGGATCGTCCGTTTCGCGCGGCAGCGTGGCGGGAAGAGCATGTCTGAGAAGCTCGCATTTGAACTCCTTGACGCATCCCAGAACACGGGTGGGGCGGTCAAGCGCAAAGAGGAAACCCACCGGATGGCGGAAAGCAACAAGGCTTTCTCCCATTTCCGGTACTAGATAGAGACGATGAGCGTGGCATTGAAGATGCAGGAGCGCCCGGTCGCGATCGATAAGGTCCGAAACATCGGGATCATGGCGCATATCGACGCGGGCAAGACGACGACGACCGAGCGAATCCTTTTCTATGCGGGCCGCATCCACAAGATGGGCGAGGTCCACGAGGGCGCCTCCACCATGGACTGGATGGTCCAGGAGAAGGAGCGCGGGATCACGATCACCTCAGCGGCCACGACCGCCATGTGGCGCGAACACTCGATCAACATCATAGACACACCCGGGCACGTGGACTTCACGGTCGAGGTCGAGCGCAGCCTACGGGTGCTGGACGGCGCGGTCGCGGTTTTCGATGCAGTCGCCGGCGTGGAGCCGCAATCGGAGACTGTCTGGCGCCAGGCCGACCGCTACGGGGTGCCGCGAATCGCCTTCATCAACAAGATGGACCGAATCGGCGCGGACTTCTACGGGTCGTTGAGCTCCATCCGCACCCGCCTGGGCGCGCGTGCGGTGCCCATCCAGCTGCCGATCGGCTCTGAGGACTCGTTCACGGGCTACGTGGACCTGGTGACGAAGCAAGCCATCGTCTACACAGACGACCTTGGAACGACCAACACCGAGTCGTTGGACATCCCGGCCGGCATGGGGGAGCTGATCAAGCAGCACCGCCACGACCTGATCGAAGCGGTCGCTGACTTCGACGACGCGATCATGCACCTGTACCTCGACGAGAAGGAGCCGACTGAGGCCCAGATCAACGCCGCGCTGCGCAAGGGGACGGTGGCGGGAGTGCTCGTGCCGGTGCTCTGCGGCGCCGCGCTCCGCAACCGCGGCGTGCAGCCGATCCTCGATGCGGTCGTGGACTATCTGCCGTCGCCGGCCGACGTGCCGGCCGTGGAGGGCACCGACCCCAAGACGGGCGCCCTGCTCGTTCGCGAGCACGAGGACGACGAGCCATTCTCAGCGCTTGCTTTCAAGATCCAGATGGACCCCCAGGGGGTTGGCAAGCTCACCTTCTTCCGTGTCTACTCGGGCCGGCTGAGGGCCGGCTCCGGCGTGCTCAACGCATCCAACGGACGCAAGGAACGCATCGGCCGCATCCTTCGCATGCACGCGATACGGCGCGAGGACGTGGACGAGGTGTTCACCGGCGACATCGCCGCGGCGGTCGGCCTGAAGTTCACGACCACGGGCGACACGCTGGCCGACGAGGCTCACCCGATCCTGCTGGAGTCGATCACCTTCCCCGAGCCCGTGATCTCGGTCGCGATCGAGCCCAAGACCAAGGCTGACCAGGACAAGCTCGGCATCGGCTTGCAGAGGCTCACCGAGGAGGACCCTACGTTCAAGGTCCACACTGACCAGGAGACGGGTCAGACGATCATCGCCGGCATGGGCGAGCTGCACCTGGAGATCATCATCGACCGCCTCATGCGTGAGTTCAAGGTCGACGCCAACCAGGGCAAGCCACAGGTCGCTTACAAAGAAGCGATCAAGAAGCCTGCGCACGGCGTCGGGCGATTCATCCGGCAGTCCGGTGGCAAGGGCCAGTTCGGCCACGCCGAGGTGGATGTGCGCCCGGGCGAGACGGGCAGCGGCTTCGTGTTCGAGGACAAGATCACGCAGGGACGCATCCCGCGCGAGTTCATCCCGGCCGTCGAGAAGGGCATCAAGGAGGCCCTCCAGACCGGGGTGGTCGCCGGCTATCCGGTGGTCGACCTCGTCGCCACCCTGGTGGACGGCTCATACCACGCGGTGGACTCGAACGAGATGGCGTTCCATGTCGCGGGTTCGATGGCAGTGAAGGATGCGATGCACAAGGCGAGCCCATACCTGTTGGAACCGATCATGAAGGTCGACGTCGTCATGCCCGAGGAGCACCTCGGCGACGTGATGGGCGATCTCTCGTCGCGCCGCGGCCACATCCTGGGGATGGAAGGCCGAGGCACTTCGCAGAACGTCAAGGCCCATGTGCCGCTGGCGGAGATGTTCGGTTACGCTACCGAGCTTCGGTCGATGACCTCGGGGCGGGCGACCTTTTCGATGGAGTTCAGTCAGTACGCAGAAATGCCCGGGAACCTGGCGGAGGCTGTGGGCCGCCGTACCACGTCGCGGAGTTAATTAGGAGGAAAGAGTGGCGAAGAAGAAGTTCCAGCGGACCAAGCCGCACCTCAACGTCGGGACGATCGGTCACATCGACCACGGCAAGACGACGCTGACGGCTGCCATCACGAAGGTGCTCTCGGAGAAGGGATTGGCCGAGTTCAAGGCCTTCGACCAGATCGACAAGGCGCCGGAAGAGAAGGCTCGTGGCATCACGATCTCGATCACCCACGTGGAGTACGAGACCGAGAAGCGCCACTACGCGCACGTGGACTGCCCGGGGCACCAGGACTACATCAAGAACATGATCACCGGCGCCGCCCAGATGGACGGCGCGATCCTGGTCGTGGCCGCCAACGACGGCGCCATGCCTCAGACCCGTGAGCACATCATCCTTGCCCGCCAGGTCGGAGTGCCCTTCCTGGTGGTCGCGCTCAACAAGTGCGACATGGTCGACGACAAGGAGTTCATCGAGCTGGTCGAGCTCGACCTCCGCGAGCTCCTGTCGAGGTACGAGTACCCCGGCGACGATATCCCGATCGTCCGCATCTCCGCGCTCAAGGCGCTCGAGGGCGACCCCGAGTGGTCCCCGAAGATCATGGAGCTGATGAACGCGGTCGATACGTACATCCCCGAGCCGGAGCGGCCGGTCGACAAGCCCTTCCTGATGCCGATCGAGGACGTGTTCACCATTGAAGGTCGTGGCACCGTGACCACCGGCCGTGTGGAGCGCGGAAAGCTCAAGAGGAACGAGGAGATCGAGATCGTCGGCATCCACCCGACGAGCACGAAGACGGTCGTCACCGGCATCGAGATGTTCCACAAGGACATGGACGAGTGCCAGGCTGGCGACAACGTCGGCGCGCTGCTGCGCGGTGTGAAGCGCGAGGACGTCGTGCGCGGCCAGGTGCTGGCCAAGCCCGGATCGATCAAGCCCCACACTCAGTTTAAAGCCAACGTCTACGTGCTCACCAAGGAGGAGGGTGGCCGCCACACCCCGTTCCTGACCGGATACCGGCCTCAGTTCTACATGCGCACGACCGACGTCACCGGTGAGGTCAAGCTCCCCGACGGGGTCGAGATGTGCATGCCCGGCGACAACGTGGTGATGGACATCACACTCGGTGAGCCGATCGCCATCGAGCAGGGACTTCGCTTCGCCATCCGCGAGGGTGGCAAGACCGTCGGTGCCGGCGTGGCAACCGAGGTCATCAAGTAAGCGGCATACGAGTAGAAGGAAGGGGAAAGGGCTAGCAACGTGCGGATGGCAACTGAATTGCAATTGACAATGGTCGTGGCACTCACAGCGTGTGCGGTGCTCTCCAGCGCTGAGGTGGCCTAGGAAGTGGCGCAGAAAATTCGGATTCGGCTCAAGGCCTACGACCACAGAGTCTTGGATCAAGCGGCGGACAAGATCGTCGACACCGCCCGTCGTACGAACGCGCGCACTGCCGGCCCGATCCCCCTTCCGACCGAAATTTCCAAGCTGACCGTCATCCGTTCACCCTTCATCGACAAGGACTCTCGTGAGCAGTTCGAGATGCGCACGCACAAGCGGATCGTCGACATCCTCGATCCCAACCCGCGCGTCGTCGACGCGCTGATGCGACTGAGCCTCCCCGCCGGCGTGAGCATCGAGATCAA
>JBGQGS010000161.1:0-4961 GCA_041497555.1 Candidatus Dormibacteraceae bacterium
CTGCAGACATGCAGGCGTTCCAGACGATTCGCTGGACGGACGGCGGGGACGAGGACCGAGCGGTTCCGTCTGTCGAACAGCTGCGGGCCGAGGTTGCGGTCGCGAGCAGCGTCTACCTGCTCGCTTGGCTCGACGGCGAGCCGGCCGGCACCGGCGTGTCACATGCCGTGACGGTGGTGGGCGAGATCGTGGGGGTTGTCACGCGGGCCGACATGAGGCGGCGGGGCATCGCCGCGACGGTCAGCTCGGACCTGGTCGCCCGGCATTTCGCCGCAGGCGGGGACTTCGTCTTCCTCGATGCCGCCGACGAGTCGGCGGCGAGGGTGTACGAGCGGCTCGGCTTCAGGAAGTTCGGGGCCAACCTGGTTTATCGCTGAGGGAGCGACTGGTAACGCGAGCGCTATCGTTGACGTACTCGATGGCCAGCACGATCAAGCGACTCGACGAAGAGCCTACCCAAGGGCGTGGTACCGAGAAGGTGCCGGCGATCGTGCTCAAGGAGGTCTACGAGCAGCGCTTCGACGAAGCCGACCAGGCCGCCAAGGAAGCCATCTGGCGCGAGCTCGGCAGGTTCCTGCAGCGCTACATCGAGCCGGGCGCTCGCATCGTCGACATCGCGTGCGACCTCGGTTACTTCATCCGCAACGTCAAGGCGGGGGATCGCTGGGCGACGGACATCCGCGACGTCGGCCGTGCTTTGCCGAAGGATGTGCACTTCGTTCGGGCCAGCGGGCTGGAGCTGGCCGATGTCATGCCCAACGATCACTTCGACCTCGCCTTCTTCAGCAACTACCTCGAACACCTTCCGTCGACCGAGGCGGTGCTCCAGCAGCTTCGGGTCACGTTCTCGCTCCTGAAGCCCGGGGGGCGCGTGCTCATCCTGCAGCCGAACATCAGGTTGATTGGCGGGTCTTACTGGGACTTCATCGACCACCAGACCGCGCTCACTGAGAAAAGCCTCGCCGAGGCGGCAGTGATGGCGGGCTTCAAGACCAAGCAGGTGATCACGCGCTTCATGCCCTACACGACCAAGAGCCGCCTGCCCCAGCATCCGCTGCTGGTGCGCGCGTACCTGGCGTTTCCACCCGCGTGGTGGCTGATGGGCAAGCAAACCCTCTACCTGGGCGAGAAGCCGGCCTAGTCGAGTCGTACTTGGTGGGTGCCGTGCGTCCTAGAAGGGATTCGGCCTCCAGATTCCTCTGTAGCCGTTCCAAACGTCGAGCTTGTCATCGCGCCACTCTTCCCAAAGCTGGCCCATGGCAGCCTGATCCCGATCCCCAATCGGCCGACCGTGCCAGTCAACGTCGTTGTCGGACAGCTCTTCCTGAATCCCCCGAAGACGCGGTAGAAGAGCGATAGCCTCTTCCACGGTGGGCGGCTCGAGAGGTGCGGAGTTCGCCACCTTTTGATTGGGGCTTTGGGCGGCCGCATCCTCCCATTGAGTAAACAATCTGACGATCTCTTCGGGCGTCGCCTCGTAGATAACCCTCCAATCCTATCGATGGGCTTAGCTGCGTCGTCGCAGCGCGGACCGGGCAAAATACGAGGATGCGGCAGACCGACGAACTTACCCGCCTCGAGGAGAGCCTCGATCACATCCGAAAAGCGCCCGCGGACGGGGGGACCGTCGAGTTGATCGCCCGGCGGCCGGCCGAGGACGAGCGGGAGGTTCTGACCGAGGCCCGGCTCGACGCCCGCGACGGCCTCGAGGGTGACACCTGGAGCGTTCGTGGCAGCAGCCGGACCCCAGACGGCGGCCCCAATCCGGAGGCGCAGCTGACCCTCATGAGCGCAAGGGTGGCGGCCGCGATCGCCGGCGAGCGCGAGCGTTGGCCCCTGGCCGGTGACCAGCTTTACGTGGATCTCGACCTCAGCCTCGCCAACCTGCCTCCAGGCAGCCGGGTTCAGATCGGTTCGGCGGTGATCGAGTTCAGCGAGATCCCGCACACCGGGTGCGCGAAGTTCTCAGCGCGCTTCGGCGTCGATGCGCTGAGATTCGTCAACTCTCCGATCGGGCGCGACCTTCGCCTACGCGGAGCCAACTGCCGGGTCGTGGTGGCCGGCACGGTACGCACCGGCGACGGGATCAAAAAGCTGCCGAACTAAAAGCTTCCGTCAAGAGTGGTGCGCCCAGCCTTCCACAATAAGAACCTTTTGGCCTTTCTTAACCGCGGCGAGATCAAGCTCGCGGGCAGGCCCTCCAGGGTTCGGCGGGAGGGTACATTGCTGGTTCAGGAGCCCGATCTAACTAACTGCGTTAAGTAGTCCTATGAATACGGGATGCGGATCGCCAGGCGTTGATCGCAGCTGAGGTTGGTACAAAGTGGCAACGAAGAAGGGATGGTCGGTGCGCTCGATGGCTCTAACCTCGGTCGTTTCGTCCACGGCCGATATCCGCATGCCATTCTCACCGGCAATGTGCTGCATCTCAGGTGCGAGGCCGTAGCTGCACGTCGTTTCTTCCACAGCGCGGAGACTCCCGTACAAGGTGGCCAGCCGTGAGCCCGGAGTGAGCTCAACTGTGATCGTCTGGCCCTGAAGCGAGTAGGCGAGAAGAGAGATCACCGCCGTACCGCCCATCTCATACTCAGCGTGTGTCGCGTCCCGGATCCCGGCAAGGTTGCGTGCGTGCTCCACGAGCACGTGTTGAAACCCACCTCAAGTTCCTACGAGCGGAATCTGCTTCTCTCGCGCGCTCCGGATAACGTCGAGTACGCCCTCCGGGTTGTTATATGGGCTACCTGGGCCGACAACTACGGCTGCACCGGGTTGGCTGATCAGTCGTTCGTCGATCGTTTCAGTCGGGAAGACATGGACCTCGACAGGTACGTTCAGCTTCTGCGATGCGTGGCCAAGGGCGGCGAGCGTGGCAGCGTGGTAGCGGTGCGTTGGAGGTAGGTCGATGAGGACGGCGATTACGGGCGCGCGGTCCGCGTTTGGCCGATTCCGCTCAGTTCGCCCGGTCATCGTCACTTTCCTCTTCGAATATGGATCAACCCACCTCAGGGGCGCTTCGGATCACCTTAGGTCATGCAGTAATCGCCAGGCTTATACAAAACAGCGTTATACGAATCTGCATAAGAGTGCGCCTGGCAGGAATTGAACCTGCTGCCTTTCGGTCCGGAGCCGAACGCTCTATCCGGTGAGCTACAGGCGCGCGATAGCCATTGCAGTCTAAACTGCGCCCTCCGTGCACCGGCTCATCGCGATCCTCGCTCTGAGCGCCCTTGTCGCTGCATGTCAGAGCGGCACGCCTCCTCCCGTGCCCAGCCCGTCGCCCAGCCCAACTCCGCATGCAGCGCCGACGGATGCCGTCCTGCAGTCGGCCGATATTCCGGCAGGCCTGAACCCATGCCTGGGCTCAGGTCCGATCGACGTCTACGTCACGACCCTCGCGCATGCGGACGCGACCCTCGCCGCCCGCGTCGGCGCGCAATGGGAGCAGCTTCGCATCGCCGGCGCGACAGCCGGCGCCATCTCGCTCTTCACCGCGAGCCCGGCCGCATGCAACGCGGAGCTGGCCGCGACCTCGAACATCAAGTCGATCACGGCCTTCGTCGCGGTCTTTGAGGACCCTGGGCAAGCCGATCGCGCGTGGGGATCCGGCGTCTTCGGTTTCATGCCCCCAACCCCCGGGGAACTTCCAACCGGCGTCACCAGCGGTACCGCCACCGGGCTCGGCCTGAGCTCCTGGACCTACGATCGCGCTCCCGTACAGCTGGCCTGCTGGCACAAATCGCTTTTCGTCGCGTTCGTGGTGGTAAGTAATCTCGATTCGGCCACGTTCAAGGCAACCACGGCTGCCGTCGATGCTCGCCTAAACTGAACCACTCGCGCCTGTAGCTCACCGGATAGAGCGCTTGCCTGCGGAGCAAGAGGCAGCAAGTTCGATTCTTGCCAGGCGCACCAGCGCGCCCGTCAGCCAGCCGTCAGAAACTTCACCAGGCCGGCCTCGAGCGCCGCAGCGATCACCTGCTGCCCGGCTGCGTCCATTGCCAGCCGGGCTTCGGCGGGGTTGGTCAAGAACAGCGGCTCGACCAATGCGCCCGGCATCTGGCTCGGGTCGTCGACCCAACCTGAAGACATCGGCCCGAGCTCGATGAGGTGACCGTATGTGCTGCCCGAGGTCGTGAGCGTCGGAGCGGCTAGCTGGTCGTCGGTCCACACGCCGCGATCCGCCGTGCCGAGGGCCGCGACCAGGGCAGCCTGCAGGTCGGTCGCGAGCCGGAGACTCACCGGCCCGAAAGTCCTCGCGGAGTCGTAGAACGTCTCCGTGCCGCCGACCGTCGGGTCGGCAAAGGCGTCGAAATGGATGGACAGCAGCGCGGCCGCACCGGCGGCGTTCGCGCAGGCCGCTCGCGTCACCAGGTCTCGATGCTCGGCGGTGGAGGTGAGCGAGCCCAGGACGGAATCAGAAGCCGACAGCTTGACCACCGTCGAGTCCTGCGTTCGCGCCATGACCACGCGGTAGCCGTCCGCTCGGAGCAAGTCGCTCAGCCGCGATGCCACCGCAAGCGTGGCGTCCTTCTCCAGCACCTGGCGCCCGCTGGTCCCGCCCACCACACCGGGATCAAGTCCTCCGTGACCGGGATCGATGAACACCGTCTTTCCCGAGCCTGAATGAGCCGGCGCCAGGCTCATGCAGGCTCCCGACTCCAGGCCGGGCAGCAAGACCTGGCTTGTCGCTGGCTCAGGAGCTTGCGACGAGTTGAGATTCCCGACTGTGGCGACCGCTGCGGGGGTCGCGGCAACCAGCCTGGTGACTCCGAAGGCAAGCGTGGTCAGAAGCGCAAGTACGAGCGCTGTGCGAAGCAGGGGCAAAGAGCCCCGCCGGCGCCGAGTGCGGTGTGGGACGTGGCGAGCGTTTGCGATCGGCCCGGCCAGTTTAGCGGGACGCGCACCCGCGCCGGATCTATTTGACCCGGCCGTTCGCCGCGACAGCGACCTTCTTGCAGGTCGCC
>JBGQGS010000162.1:0-4932 GCA_041497555.1 Candidatus Dormibacteraceae bacterium
GAAGTACACCTTTGCGGACTGGCGCGAGGGCGACCAGACCTACTACGTGAGCGACATCACCAAGGCGAAGAAAGACCTTGGCTGGGAGCCCCAGATCCCGTTCGATCGAGGACTCAAAGACCTGATCGCCTGGGCCGGGTCAGTCAACTAGAAGGCGGACGTGCTTGACCGCCTGACGCTCAGCCATCCTCTGAGGCCCAATTCCTGGTCCGGCGATCCCACCAGTTTCCAATCGACTTGCGGAGTGGACCGCGCCACCTCGGCCACGTAACGAGCGCGATCAGCGTCACCGCGGACACCACGATGCCCGCCCAGTCCGCCACCGACTTCTCGTAGCGCCACTGGACGGTGGCTGGAAACCGTGTGTCTTTCGGGAGCAGGATGTACATGAAGCCCGGGCCTGCGGGAAGGACGTCCACCTCACGTCCGTTGACGTAAGCGTGCCAGCGGTCGAACCAGCTTTCCTTGAACAGGACGCCTCGCGCGGTGGAGTCGACCGAGATCGTCATCTGCTGCGGCCCATCGCGACGAGCTGACGCAACCGCGGCCGCATCAATCTTTGAGCGGCTCGCCCATGCCATCGCCGTCGTGAGAAACCGCGACTCTTCTGCGCTTCGGTAACTGTCTATGTGAAACGGAAGGTTGAGGCCGGACCAGACTACGCGACCCTGACCGAGCTGTCCGGCAACCACCACGCTATCCGCGCCCGACCACACGACCGTCTGAGCCCAGCTCTTCACTCCAGTCGCAGCCGATACCGTCCATGGGCCGCCGTTATAACGAGCCGGGCCGAAACTGGAGAAGTCGATGCCGTCTGTGATCGGCGAGCTCTCCGTCTTGAACCGCCAATCGCCCTTCACGTCGTGACCCGTGGCTCCCGTGATTGGAACCGGCTCGTCTATGCCAGAACCATCGGCCAGGGGAGATCCGCTTGACTCGACGATCAGCCCACCGCCCGACCTGACATACCCGTTCAGCAGGTCGAGAGCGCGCGCGCTGTCGTGCGCGCGGCCGCCGTAGATCAACACCTCATCGAATTTCGCCAGGTCCTGGGCACTGTAGTCGTCAACGTAGGGACCGCCCTGCACAGGTATGGCGTGTGCGGTGTCGAAGTCGCTGTATGACAGATCCCGAAAGACAACCTGATAGTTCTCAGGCTGGCCGATCACAAGAATGGCGGGCGCGTTGGTGGCAACCGCGATGGGGGTGGGTCGTAGAAACGAAAATGTCAGACTCGTGGCGCCGCGGGTGGAGGGCACCGCCTCGTAGAGCTCTGGGTGGCCGGTGAGCTTCGACACAACGCCGGCGGTGCTGGGCATGTAAGGGGCCGGCACGTAGACCCACTTGACGGCATACCAATCGAACAGGAACGTTCGCTGTGCCTCGCTTGCGTCCCCGTTCCAGGCCGTCGAGTCAAGCCAGAACTGCCAGTCGGGGTTCCTGATCTGAGGGAATGCGGCATAGCCGCGCGTCTGCGGCACGTCGTAGACCGCGTTGAGCCAAACGGAGAGGTTGTCGGACGGGCTCGCGATACGGAAGTTGGTCTCGGTTGGATCGATCGGCTGCCAGCCGGTCAGTGCGGTTTCGGGCTGCGCCGAGTTGCGCACCATCGTCTGCGTGACGAACGGGACCACGGCCAGGATGGACACGAGTGTCGCGGCCACCAGGATGACCGCGGCGCTGTTTCGCTGCCAGGCAACAGCCCGGACTCTAATGGAACCTAACGCAAGTCCGGTCAGCGCGGCGAGAAACCAGGACAGAAGGAACAGCATGTCGGGGCTGCGGAGTCCGACGATGCGGGGCAATGGCGTAAGCGCATAAATCAGAAGGACCGCGGTGAGCAGACCGCAAACCAACATGAGCCTTGTTGTTGTTGCCATGGATTGCTGCGATCGGAATCGGAGCCAGACGATCAGAGCGAGCACGGTGATCGGCAGCAACGGGACAAGGGGCGGATTGATCAAGGGCGCCGCCGGCGACACAAGGCTGCCTATCCCGAGGGCGGGATACGCAGCTGTCACCTGGCTGCCGGACTGAGTGTAAAAAACCAGCGGCAGGTAGTAGTAGGCGCTGAGAAGCACCGGAGGCACCAGCAGCACCAGGCGCCACTTCCGCGCGTGCCCGTCGCTGTCGGGGACGAGAACCACCACCAAAGCTACGGCAAAAATGGCCACCGCACCGAGCACAACGTGACTGTTCAATGCGCCCCACACCGCCGCCAGGCACATGAGGTAGGGCGCCGGGGAAGGCCGCCGCAGATACAGGACAGCCAGCAAGACGGCGAGCGACGTAAAGCCCATGCCGAGAACCCTTGTATAGAGACCGGCCTGGACGAATGGCGTCCACAGGGCCGGCGTGGCAAGCAGCAAGCCGGCCGCAACGATGCCCGCGACCCTCGAGCCTGTGACAATCCGCACGAGGCCGTAGAGGCTCAACGTCATAGCGAGATAGCTCAGAGCGATGAGAATGTTCATCGCGACCATGGCATCCACTCCCAGACTGGCAAGAGCGCTCGCCGCGAAGTAGAACAAAGGCGGATATCCACCGAGAAAAAACGGCGATCCGCTGTACCAGTCGTAGTTCCAGTCGACCGCCGGAAAATCCCTGAGCACCAGGACCACCTTGGTCAGGTGGCCCCAGCCGTCATAACCCTTGACGGTGCCGGTGAAGGCGCCCGTGGCCACTCCAAAAACGATGACGGCGACCGTGAGCAATAGTCCGTCCAGCGCTACGAGCCGCCCTCGCGGAGACTTCAAGCGCTGGCAGCTTCCGCCGCGATTTGTTCGTGCGTGCGCGCCACATCTAGGACGGCTCTCTCCAGGGTGTCCACGTGCCTCTCCCAATCGAAGCGCCGCGCCCATTCGAAGGCGCGCTCGCCGGTCACCTGGTTCTCGGTCGGATCGTCGAGCAGCCGCGAGATACCCGCCGCATAGTCGTTCACCACGAGCGGCTCCGCGAGGTACCCAGTGCCAGGCCCGACCGTGACCGTCGGTCCCGCCTGGTTCCACGCGACGACGGGCACGCCTTTCGCCATCGACTCGATGACACCCATGCCGAAGTCTTCCTCCGGCGCCGGGTACACGTAAACCGCGGCCCCCTCATAGAGCTTCTGCAGCTCGTCCTCTGCAATCCCGCCCAGGAAGAGGACCGCGTCGGACAGTTCCAACTCCGCCACCAGCGCCTTCAGCGACTCGGTGTGAGACGTGGCAGGACCCGGTATCACCAGCTGCACGCGCGGGTGGGTCTTGCGCACCTCGGCCATGGCTCTGATGGTGAGGTCGAATCGCTTCTGGGGATAGTGGCGGTTGGTCAGCAGCACGTACGGCCGCCGGATCGGGTACCCGTTGATGGTCAGGCCGCCCGAGAACCGGGCTTCGAGCGGCAGGGGAAACCCCGATGCAGCGACATGGCAGCCCGCCGGGCAGTCGACCGCGTCACGGCGGTACGTGCGCCGGATGATGTCGCCGATGTAGTCGCCGTCCACGAGCAGCTGGTCCGCTTCCTGCACCGAACGCCGGTCGGCCCAAGCGACAAATCGCGTCGCGCGCAGAACGATCGTCGCGAGCAGCCGGTAGTCGGCGTTGGCCACCCACCCGGTCTCGCGGTCGATGTTGCGCGGGTACACCAGCCGGTTTGGCTGATTCAGGTAGACGACATAGGGCACATCCATCAATCTCGCCGCCCACCAAGCGATCCATGCGCTCGGCTGGTTGCAGCCCACGATCGCGTCGACACCGCGAAAACGCCAAGCGTAAAGAGGCATCAGCAGGGAGGTGGCGGCCATCTGAATTGCTTCGCGGAACGGCAACCAGCGCGGCAGTTGCGGAAGAAAAGTTCGGACTCGCACGTCGGCGATCAAGTCCGGGTAGCACCGCGACTGATCGACGGTGGGCGCGTAGCACTCGACCTCGTAGCCGCGTCGCCGCAACCCCAGGACCTCCTCGATGACGATCCGCTCGCCGCCGCCGGAATAGGTGAACCCACAGTGGAAGACGGCGACCCGGCGCGGCCCTCCCGCGCGAACACGGCGTCGCCCACCCACCAGTAAGAAGCTCAGGAGCCCGAGCACCAGCGCGTAGCCGGCCGTGAGCGCGTGGTAGAGCACGATTGCCCCGGCGGCCACCGGCGCAGCCAGCCCGAGACCGCCACCCAGGACCAGCGATCCCGCGACCTCCAGGTTGCCAAGGTATCCAGGCCCGGCGGGTACGGCGAAGCTGAGCAGCAAAGCCGGATACGCGGCCATCGCCTTGAGCGGCGGGACCGAGACTCCCACGGCCGCGAAGAGCAAGGTGAAGTTAAAAGCATCGATCACCAACGCCACGGTGGTCAGGAGGGCGAGCCGGCCAGCGAGTGCCGGAGTCCACAGGCCGCGAGCGCCGGCCCGGAATGCGAAGGCCTGACCGGCGATGGCAGAGGCAAAGCGCGCCGGAAGCAGCCGTCGAGCCAGCCACGACCGCGCCAGCCGGGGACCCAGCAGCGCCGTCCCGAGCACCGCTGAGAGCAATGCGATTGCGAGCGCGGCTGCGCCGAGCAGTCCTCGCGGCGCGCTGATCACCCCTGTCAGGGCGACCACCTCGAGGACCGCCAGCACCACCGCCACCGCGGCAAGGTCACAAGCCTTGTCGATCACGATCGTGGCGAGGGCCGAGCCCGCCGGCACGCGGTGGCGCCGCCACAGCCACCACGCCCTTGCCGCATCGCCCGAGCGGATCGGCAGCACGTAGTTGAGGAGGCCTCCCGCGGCGTTCATGGCGAAGGCCCTGACCATCCCTACCGGCGCGAGCGGCCGCAGCAGCAGCAACCAGCGGCGAGCCCGGACCATGCTCGTCAGCAGGAACAGCGCGAGCATCAGGACGACCGGCGCCCAGCTGTGGACTCGCGCATGGCTCACCACCTCGGGCAAGGAGACCGTCCGCAGCCATAACCACAGCA
>JBGQGS010000163.1:0-4873 GCA_041497555.1 Candidatus Dormibacteraceae bacterium
AGCAGCCGTCGCCGACGCGATGACCGCGCTGCGGAAACAAGGCATCGATGCGCACAGCCAGGTGATCCCGAACGACACAGGACTCGCTTCGGAGATTGCCCGCATCGCGGAGGCAAGCGAGGTGGACTTGATCGTCCTGGGTTCTCGCCACCTGACTCGGATCGGAGAGTTGGTGGTGGGGACAGTGGCCTCCGGTGTGGTCCACCGAACCGCCCGCCCGGTCGTCATCGTCCCGCCTCAGCGCTAAGGCCGATGGTCCGCCGTCTTCCGCGACGAGGTCTACGAGCGAATCGAGGAATACCACTTTCAGAAAGTGCGGCCCTAGGCTGCCCGGGCCGGATGAGGGGTGGCGCCGGTCGGAATCCTGGCCGGCGGAGTGGAGAAGATGCCCCGAGGAACCTTTCTGTTTACCCCGAAGTGCCCTATGCGTCTTTCGGTCTCCAGCCCCTTCGACCTTCCACCTAAATCAACGTTCGGTATCTTCCCGGTTTGCCGTACTCAGTGCCTCGGGACCGAACCAGCGTAGGTGAGTAGGCGCGAAGCTGACCAGGGTCTTTCGGCCCGTTCGGCGCAGGTCGTCGCCGACCTGTCGTCTCCGATCCGAAAAACGTGGGTCGTTCGACCCTATCGCACCGTACGTCGGCAGATCCACAGTGACCGTAAGCGCAACCGCGTGTGTTCGGCTGCGAACCTCGCGCGAGCCAGGGAGGTATCCAGATGAAAGTCCGAGAAGCGATGGCGCAGACCTTCAGCACTGTGCGAAGAAGTGACCCGATCGAGAAGGTGGCCGAGTTCATGGTCAGGGAGGACTGCGGTTTCGTGCCTGTGATGGACGACGGCCGGATCGTCGGCGTGATCACGGACCGCGACATCGTGGTCCACTGCTTGGGCAAAGGTCATCACGACCTTATGAGCCGCCCGTGCGAGCATGTCATGAGCACCAAGGTGACCACCATTGGGGCGGATGAAACCCTCGAAGAGGCCGGCCACAAGATGGCCCAGTTACACATTCGCCGCCTACCTGTGACTGAAGACGGGAAGCTGGTCGGGATCCTGAGCCACGGCAACCTGGTGCAGGCGCTTCACGGGAAGGGAGCGGCGGTGGAGGCCACGTTGGGCGTTACGAGCGGCGCGTGATCGTCAGGCACCACGCACGACGAGGGAGATCATGCCGACCGGTCATGTGAAATGGTTCGACGCCGCCGCCCACGAGGCCAGGCTCGTGGGTCGATCGGGCCGCGAGTACACGGCGGCAACCGATGAAATCGAGCCATCGGCGCGCACGGCCGACGCGCCGGTGGCGTTCAAGCTCAAGAGGGCGAATGGCGTCACGCGCGCGGTCGAGGTGCGACTGCGACAGGGCACCCGGGTTTCACCGACCCAGGGCCGGTTCGGCGATCTCAGCGGCGCTAAACACCCGGATTCAAGAGGTCGTGCTGCCCTTTCTCGCAACAGGCTGGATCCTGGCCTCGACAGCGGCGAACTGGCGACTCGCGTGGCGCAGCATTGGGTTGAGGCGCTCGCCCGCGGCGACCGCGCAGAGGCCGAAAGACTGTATGCCCCGGATTCCGTCATCCACACGCAATCCGGAGTGGAGACCGGCCGCAACGCGGTCCAGCTCTGCATCGACCGAAGCCCGCTGCTGGCCTCCCATCACTCGGATGTCCAGATCCGAGAGAGCCGATCGCGAGTCCGCATCAGCTGGGGACTGAGCGCGGAGGATCTCGCGAGGGTACCGACGTCTGAACGCCGCACCCAGACCACGCTGCGGATCGCCCACGGCCAGATCGCCGAGCAGTGGGGCTAAGAGTTCAGGCGGCGTAGTCGCGAAGTTTCTCCGCCCGCCCGCCGAGCCGCAGCTTTGCAAGGGCCTCTCGCTCCAGTTGACGGACAGTTTCGCGACTGACGCCGAGGCGGCGCGCGACCTCGTCGAGCGCACGCTGGTGCCCGTCGAGAAGACCGAATCGGAGCTGGAGCACACGCCGCTCACGCGGCTCAAGCGTCTGCAGCACCGCGTCCAGCTGGTCCCTCAGATCCGCATCGGTTGCAGCCGAGGCCGGCGCCTCAGCCGCCACGTCCTCGATCAGTTGTCCGAGCTCGGTGTCGGCGTCATCGCCGATTGGCGTCTCCAGCGAGACCACGTCCCGGGAGACCTGGCGCAGCTCGGCCACGGCCGAGGCGTCCAGCCCCATCTCGAGAGCGATTTCCTCATCGGTGGGCATGCGGCTCAGCCCGTCGCGCAGGCGATCGGAGACCCGAGCCAGCTTGTTGATCTTGCCGCCCAAGTGAAGAGGCAGGCGGATGGTCCGTGCCTGGTCGCCAACCGCGCGCAGCACCGACTGGCGAATCCACCAGGTGGCGTAGGTGGAGAACTTGAAGCCGCGCCGATGGTCGAACTTGTCGACGGCCCGAATCAGCCCGAGGTTGCCCTCCTGGATGAGATCGAGCAGCGGCAACCCTCGACCCTGATACTTCTTGGCGATCGAGACGACCAGGCGCAGGTTGGCCTCCGTCATCCGCCGGCGAGCCTGATCAGACCCGGCCTCGATCTGCTTGGCCAGCTCCACTTCCTCAGCCTTGGACAGAAGCTTCGAGCTACCGATCTCGTGAAGGTAGGCGCCCAGAGAGTCGTCACTCTCCACTTGAGCGGCCTGCGTGGCGCGTTCCCTCTGGTCGTCGAGCCCCGCCAGCAGCCCGGCCAGGTCCGGTTCAGCGGACTCGACGAGAGGCGCGAGCGTAGACGTCCGATCCTCGCGGTCGGTTTCGTCACGCACAAGCGGGCCAACGGATTGGAGCTGCATCGCGAGATCGATTTACCCCGTTCCGGGGGGACCGCAAACAACCGGAAGCCGGCGCGAGCGCTTACGTCCTGTCGGCTGAGGGCCTTTAGGCCCTGGCCGTGGCCAACGTCCGCCCCTAGCGTGACAACTGGTGAATCTGGGTTTGCTGGAGGTGCAGCTATGACACGCAGTTTCTGGGATGATCTCGTTGAGCTCGATCGGCCGATCACCGATCTCTTTCGCACCTATGCGCTTCCGTGGTGGAGGCCCTCGCTCGCGTTCACGCCAGACCGGCCCTACATGCCGGTGGTCGACGTGTTCACGCGCAACGGTGACATGGTGGTTCGCGTCGAACTGCCCGGCATCGACCCGGAGAAGGACGTGAAGGTGACCCTGGAGGAGGGCATGCTCGACGTCAAAGGCGAGCGCAAGCAGGAGAAGGAGATCAAGGAAGAGGGCTACTACCGCAAGGAAAGCTCCAATGGCATGTTCGAGCGTCGCATTCCCGTGCCGGCCGGCATCAAGGATTCCGACCTGAAGGCCGACTACAAGGACGGCGTGCTCGAAGTGGTGGTGACCGGCGCGGCCAAGGCGGCGCCCAAGCCCGCGATCAAGGAGATCCCGATCAAGACCAAGACAGCCCTTCCGGCGAAGAGCTGACCGCAGCCAAGAAAACACCGTCGCGGCGCGGTCCGGGGGCGCGGGGTGGCGACCGGCACTCCCGGAACCCGGCGCACCTCGGGAGGGAGATGAGTCGATGAAAGTGGAAAGCGTTTATCACCCCGCCGTCGCCTGCCTGGGACCGGATGCCAGCCTGAGCGAGGCGGCCAGCCTCATGCGCGCCGGCGAATTCGGCTCGATCGCCATCTACGAGGGTGACCGGCTGGCGGGCATCCTGACCGAGACCGACCTGGTCCGCGCTGTGGCGGATCACCGGGACCCGGCCTCGACCACGGTTTCGGAGTACATGAGCCTGGATCCGGTGACGGCCGGACTGGAAGAGGACAGCATGGAGGTCGCCGAGCGCATGGTTCGCAACGGCTTTCGCCACCTACCCGTGGTCGATCAGGGGCGATTGGTCGGTATGGTGTCGGCCCGCGACCTCCTCCAGGTAGAGGCTTGGCCGCCTGCCCGCCACCGTGCCACGACCGGCGTCGCCTCGATCGAGCACCCGGTGCGGCCGAGGCGGCATCGCCGCCTTCAAGCCTGAACAAGAGGAGGTTGCTGCTTTGACTGCCAAGCTTGTCGCAGCGGAGATGAGCGAGGTGCTGATCCCGGTCGGGGAAGACAGCATCGCCGGCGACCTGGTCATCCCCATCCACGCCCACGGAATCGTCCTGTTCGCCCACGGCAGTGGCAGCAGCCGCCACAGCCCGCGCAACCGCTTCGTGGCCCAGGAACTGCAGAAGGCGGGCCTGGCGACCCTGTTGATGGACCTCCTCACGACGGCTGAGGAAAGAATCGACGAGACGACCGGAGGGAGCTTGCGCTTCGACATCGGCTTGCTGGCTGGACGTTGGAGGCTTCTTCCGACTGGGTGAGAGCAAACCCTTCAACACACCAACTTTCGATCGGCTACTTTGGCGCGAGCACCGGAGCGGCGGCCGCCCTCGTCGCCGCCGCCGCCGAATGGCGGGGAAAGGTCAAGGCGGTTGTCTCACGAGGAGGCCGGCCGGACCTGGCCAAGGAAGCACTGAGCGTCGTCAGGGCCCCGACCCTGCTGATCGTTGGCGGCGACGATCAAGTGGTGATCGGGCTCAACCGGCAGGCACTGGACAAGCTTTCTTGCGAGAAGCGCCTCGAGATCGTCCCCGGCGCCACCCATCTTTTCGAAGAGCCAGGGACGCTTGGGCGCGTCGCCGCGCTCGCCGTTGATTGGTTCAGCCGGTACCTGAAGTGACATGCGACTGGCGCTGGTTGGCGATGTCATGCTCGGGCGCCTGGTCAACGAGACGCTGAGGGCCCGCGGACCGACTTTTCCCTGGGGAGACACCCTCCCACTCATCCGCCAGGCCGACTGGCGCTTTTGCAACCTCGAATGCGTGGTCAGTGACAGGGTGCCTTCCCATCTTCCCAACAAGACCTTCCAGTTC
>JBGQGS010000164.1:0-4863 GCA_041497555.1 Candidatus Dormibacteraceae bacterium
ACCCGCCGCACCAACGGTGGCGGTGGAGGCGTCGGCACATTGCGCTGGACCTGCACCCGGAAGATGCGCGCCACGATCGACGCCTGGATGCGCTCGCGCAGCTCGTTGAACATCTCGAACGCTTCGTTCTTGTATTCGACGAGCGGGTCACGCTGGCCGTACGCTCGCAGCCCGATCCCTTCGCGAAAGTGCTCCATCTGGGTCAGGTACTCCATCCACTGCCAGTCGATGGTTTGCAGCATCACGTCGCGCTCGACGAGCGGCATCAGGTCGGCGCCGACCTCCTCGACCTTCTTGTCGTATGTCTCCGACGCTGCAGCGAAGAGATGCTCGACGAGGCCGTCTGGGCCGTGGCTCAGCGCCTCATCGGGGATCTGTGAATCAGGTGCGATGGGCAGGTACGCGTTCAGGTACTTGACCAACCCAACGAGTTCCCAGTTCTCCGGGTGCCGGCTCTGGCAGTGCTGCTCGACGCCTTTGGCGATGATCTCCCTGGCGTAGGCGAGGATGTTCCCACGTGCGTCAGCGCCCTCGAGCACCTTGCGCCGCTCTTCGTACACGATCTGGCGCTGCTTGTTCATCACGTCGTCGTACTCGACCACGTGCTTGCGGGCGTCGAAGTGCATCCCCTCGACCTTCTTCTGGGCACCGGCGATCGAGCGCGCCACCCACGGGTGCTCGATCGGTTCGACCTCGAGGCTGTCCATCAGCCTTCCGATGCGATCCGCCGCCGGACCGAAGATCTTCATCAGGTCGTCTTCCAGCGAGATGAAGAAGCGGCTCGAGCCAGGATCGCCCTGCCGCCCGGCGCGACCGCGAAGCTGGTTGTCGATGCGCCGGCTCTCGTGGCGCTCGGTGCCGATGATGTGCAGGCCGCCCACGTCGGTGACGCCTGGACCGAGGACGATGTCGGTGCCTCGTCCCGCCATGTTGGTGGCGATGGTGACCCCGGCGGGTTGACCGGCCTCGGCGACGATGGCCGCCTCACGCTCGTGCTGCTTGGCGTTGAGCACGTTGTGCTTGACTCCACGTTTCTCGAGCATGCGCGAAAGCCGCTCGGACTTCTCGACCGATACCGTGCCCACGAGGACCGGGCGTTTCGCTTTGTTCATCTCGACGATCTCGTCGATGACAGCTTCGAACTTCGACTGCTCCGTCTTGTAGATCACGTCGGGGCTGTCCGTCCGGACCATCCGTTGGTTAGTCGGAATGACGACCACGTCCAGCCCATAGATCTTGTGAAACTCCTCGGCCTCGGTCAACGCCGTTCCGGTCATGCCGGCGAGCTTCTTGTACTGCCGGAAAAAGTTCTGCACGGTGATGGTCGCGATCGTCTTCTGCTCCTGCTGGACCTTGACGCCCTCCTTGGCCTCGACCGCCTGGTGCAATCCGTCGGACCAGCGGCGGCCCGGCATCGTGCGCCCGGTGAACTCATCGACGATGATCACCTCGCCGTCCTTGACCAGGTATTGATCATCGCGCTGGAACAGCGTCTTGGCTTTGAGCGCCTGGTTGATCTGATGGGCCTCGATCACGTTTTCCAGGTCGTAGATGTTTTTGATGCCGGTCCAGCGCTCCATCTTCGCGATGCCCGCCTCGGTGAGCGACGCCGACTTGTGCTTGAGGTCGACCTCGTAGTCCTCATCAACGACCAATCGAGCTGCCCAACGGGCGTACTCGTAGTACTTCTCCGTGGACTCTTCCGACTGGCCGGAAATGATGTGAGGCGTGCGGGCTTCGTCGACGAGGATCGAGTCCACCTCGTCGACGATCGCGTAGTTCAGGTCTCGCTGGCTGCATTGCGCCAGGTCGCGGGCCATGTTGTCGCGCAGGTAGTCGAAAGCGAGCTCGGAGTTGGTCGCGTAGGTGATGTCCGCCATGTAGGACTCGCGCTTGGTCGCGGGCCGCATGTGCTGAAGCCGGGAGTCGGGATGGGTCTCGTCGACGTACTCCGGGTCGTACAGATAAGTGCCGGCCGTGCCGACGTTGATGCCGACGCTCATGCCCAGGAGGCTGTAGATCGGGCCCATCCAGCCCGCATCACGGCGAGCGAGGTAGTCGTTGACGGTGACCAGGTGGACCCCTTTGCCGGCGAGGGCGTTGAGGTACAGGGCGAGGCTCGCCACGAGCGTCTTGCCTTCGCCGGTCTTCATCTCAGCGATCTTTCCCTGGTGCAGGACGATGCCTCCGACCATCTGGACGTCGAAATGGCGAAGCCCGATCGCGCGCCGGCTCGCTTCACGGCACAGCGCAAAAGCCTCGATCAGAAGCTCGTCGAGGTCGTGCCCTTCCTGCGCACGCTCACGCAGCTCGCCCGACCGCGCGCGCAGGGCGGCGTCGTCAAGCGCCTTGAGGTCGGGCTCGAGCGCGTTGATCGCGGAAGCCACCACGAGGTGGCGCTTGACCTCGCGCTCGTTAGGGTCCAGCAGCTTGGCGATTGAGAGCATCTCTAGATCTAGGGTACCCGGCTCGGCCGGGTCCGAATCTCAGTGTCCCGTCTAGGGGACGATGGGCTCGATCACCGCCACCGAACCGTCCGCCCTGCGGACGGCGATCTGGATGGCCCCTGAATCCTCGTCGAGGAAGACGTGGAATGCCTGTCCGTCGGCTTCGAGCTCGGCGACCGCTTCCGAGATGGTCATCGGGCGCAGCTTCATACGGACTCTCTCCGGCTCGGTCGAGCGACGCTCCTCAGCGCCAGCCTCGGCCGGCATGCGGACGGCCGAGATCGGCTTCTTGCGATGCGTGACCTTCTCTTTGTGCTTCACCACCTGGCGGTCGATCTTGTCGAGGGCGAGGTCGAGGGCCGACGGCGCGTCGGCGCCCCTTTCGTGCGCGCTCAGGACAGGCATGCGGCGCCCGTCGAGGTGGACGTTGATGCGGCAAACGATGGTGACCAGACCGCTGCGCTTGCGCTCTTCAGAGAAATCCACTTCGGCGTCGGCCACCTTCCCGAAGTGGCGTGCCAGGCGGATGAGCTTGCGCTCCGCATTTTCGCGCACCTCCTGCCGCAGACCGTCGGTGCGGTCGTGCAGGACGACCTTCACAGCCCGAGTATAGACCTGCCTACTTGGTTGACGGCTTGTAACCAGGAGGTGGCGGGAACAGCGCCGTGATCTCTTTGGGAAGGGGAATTCCCTGGGCGAAGATACGGTCGAGAATTTTCGGCCGCAGCCCGGTCGGCTTGAATTCAGCGATCACCTTCCCATCCGCGGTCGCGCCCTTCTGCTCCAGCACAAAGATGTCCTGCATGGTGATGATGTCCTGCTCCATGCCGACGATCTCGGAGATCGCGGTCACCTTGCGGGATCCGTCGCGCAGGCGGCTCAGCTGGATGATGAGGTTGATGCCACTGCCCACCTGCTGGCGGATTGCTCGCACGGGCAAGTCGACGCCGGCCATCAAGACCAACGTCTCGAGTCGGGCGAGAGCGTCGCGTGGAGTGTTGGCGTGCAGCGTCGTCATCGAGCCGTCGTGGCCGGTGTTCATGGCCTGCAGCATGTCCAGGGCCTCGCCGCCACGGCACTCACCCACGACGATTCGCTCAGGGCGCATGCGAAGGGCGTTGATGACGAGTCGCTGGATGGTGACCTCGCCCTCTCCGTTGATGTCCTTCGGCCGTGTCTCGAGCCGGCAGACGTGCTCCTGGTGAAGCTGAAGCTCGGCTGCGTCCTCGATGGTGACGATGCGGTCCTCCACCGGGATGAAGCCGGACAGCACGTTCAGGAACGTGGTCTTGCCGGTGCCTGTGCCGCCCGAGACGATGATGTTGGCCTTGGCGAGGACGGCTGCCTTGAGGAAGCCGAACCCAGCTTCGTTGCAGCTCCCGAAGCGGATGAGGTCTTCGACCTGGAATGGGTCACGGGAAAACTTGCGGATCGTGAGCAGCGGACCATTCAGGGCGAGCGGCCGGATGACGGCATTGACGCGGCTGCCATCGGCCAGGCGGGCGTCACAGAGCGGCTGGCGCTCGTCGATGCGCCGTCCAACGGTGCGCACGATGAACTGGATGACGTTGAGCAGCTGGTCTTCGTCGACGAACTTGATGTTGGTCAGAACGACCTTGCCAGCCATTTCGACATAGACATGGTCGCTGCCGTTGACCATGATCTCGGTGACGCGGTCGTCACGGATCAAGGGCTCGATCGGCCCTAGCTGCTGGTAGTACTCATCGATGTTGATGCCTGGGATCCGGACTGCCATTCGCTAGCCTCCGCTCGCGATTTTGATGAACCGATCGCCAACTATACGTTAACCCTCGCTACGGAGACCCCCGTTACCGGCCCCGATCCACCCGCTCGCAAAGCAGCGGCGCAGGCTTCGAGAGTGGCCCCGGTCGTTGCCACGTCGTCGATCAGCAGGATCGAACGGGCCTCCATGGGCGATCCACGCCACTCAAACGCGTCGCGTACGTTTTCCAGGCGCCAGCGGCGGTCATGCCCCACCTGCGGCGGTGTGGCGCGCGTGCGGACGAGCTCGCCGGGTGGTTTGGCCAGGGAGAGCCGGTTGCGCAGCTCGCGCGCCAGCAGCTCGGACTGGTTGAATCCGCGCTGCCGTAGTCGAGAGCTGTGGAGCGGCACGGCGATCGCGCACGGAGCGGACAGCCCTTCCACCACCAGGCGTTCCGCCATCAGGAGCGCGAGCGGCTCCGCAAGCCGCCTCCAGCCGTGGTATTTGAACCGCTGCAGCGCGACCTCGAGCGGGCCCTCGTAGGCCGCTGCGGAGCGCAGCCGCGACAGAGCCTTCAGCCGGCTGCGGCAGCCGCAGTTGTTGCGCGCCGACTCCACCTCCGCTCCGCATCGGCGGCACAACGGCTCCTCGAGACGGCGGATGTGTGATCGGCACTGGCCGCACAGCCACGAG
>JBGQGS010000165.1:0-4860 GCA_041497555.1 Candidatus Dormibacteraceae bacterium
ACGTGCGGGACCTTGCTGCCCCGCCCCACCCTCGTCCGGACGAGCTCGGCGAAGCTGCCGATGTGCACGTCCTCGGCGATCTCGGTGCCGGGGCGCAGCTTGACGAACGGACCGCAGTCGGAGCGGTCGCCGATCCTCGCGTCCTCTATATGCGCGTGCGGGCCGATGCGGCAATCGGAACCGATGCTGGTGTGAGCCTTGAGCACGGTGAAGGGCTCGATGACCGTGTCCTGGCCGATGGTCACCGTGGCGTCGACGAACGTGGATCGCGGGTCGACGATGGTGACGCCGGAGAGCATGAGCTTGTCGAGGATTCGTTTCTGGATCGTCGCGGCGGCGTCCGCGAGCCTGGTCCGGTCCTTCACGCCCATGGCTTCCGTGGGGTCGTCAAGCTTCACGATCGTCACCGGGCCCAGCTGGAGGAAGACGTCGGTGAGGTAGAACTCGCCGGCCTTGTTGTTGTCCTTGACCTCTTTCAAAGCCGCGGTCAGCAGGGTGCCGTCGAAGCAGTAGACGCCGACGTTGAACTCGTGGACGTTCTTCTGCATCTCCTCGGTCGCGTCCTTGCGCTCGACGATGCGCTCGAGCGAGCCGTCGGCGGCGCGGATGATGCGGCCGTCGTTGCGGGTTGGGTCTTCGACGCTCGCGATCGTGGCGGGCGTGTCCTCAGCGCGATGAGCGTCGATGACCTTCTTGATCGTGGCCGCGGTCAGCAGCGGAGAGTCCCCATTGACCACGAGCACCTCTTTGCCGGCGAGCTCGCTCTCGGGGATCTGCAGCAGCGCGTGCGCGGTGCCCCTCGGCTCGCGCTGGAAGGTCGGCGCGATTCCCCTCTCGTCCAGGTGGGCGGCGACCTCGGCGTGATGGGGGTTGACGACGACCTTGATGTCCTTGGCGCCGGCCTCCGTGACCGCGTCCAGGACGTAGTCGAGCATGGGGCGGCCGCAGATCGGATGGAGGACCTTGGGGATACGCGACCGCATCCTGGTGCCGTGACCGGCGGCGAGTATGACGGCCGTTAGCGGTTGGCTCAAAATTCGGCCCTTTCGGGCTGAGGAAATTATACGGGCGGTGTTTGACCGCCTCCCGCGGGCGGTAGCATCGCGTTGTGAGCGAGGTACCGGCGCTAAACGTGGAGGGGGCCGTCCCTTCTCGTCTTCCGGTGCTGCCGCTCAAGTCGACGGTCGTCTTTCCACGGATCTTCATTCCGCTCTCGGTCGGCCGCAAGCGCTCGCTGCAGCTGCTCGAGGACCTGTCCGGTGTGGAGCGTCACATCGCGGTCGCGACCCAGCTCGACGAGTCGGCGGAGGAAGTCGGGTTCAAGGACCTCCACCACGTCGGCGCGATGGTTCGCGTGCAGCACCTGATGAAACTGCCCGACGGAACCGTGCAGCTCGCCGTTCTCGGGCTGCGGCGGATCAGGCTGACCGAGGCGCTGTCGGAGGACCCCTACCTCGAGTGCGCGGTCGAGATGCTGCCGGAGTCGTCGGAAACCATTCTCTCGATCGAGCGCGAGGCCCTGATGCGGCGCGCGATCTCGTCGTTCCAGCAGCTCGTCACGCTGGCCCCGCATCTGCCGGCCGAGCTGGCGAGCGCGGCGGGATCGATTGACGATCCGCTGCACCTCGCCTACTACATCGCCAACCACATCCGGCTGACGACCGAGCAGCGGCAGGAGATCCTCGAGATGGACTCGGCCAAGGAGAAGCTCGAGCGGCTGCTCGGCCACATGTCGCACGAGCTGGAGGTGCTCGAGCTCGGGCGGAAGATCCAGTCGCAGGCCGAAGAGCAGATGGGCAAGGCCCAGCGCGAGTACTTCCTGCGCGAGCAGCTCAAGGCGATCCAGCGCGAGCTGGGCGAGCTCGACAGCGAGCACGGAGAGCTGATCGAGCTGCGCGAGCGGATCGAGAAGGCAGGCCTGCCGGCCGAGGCCAAGCGCGAGGCGGACCGGGAGATCGCGCGACTCGAGCGAATCCCGAGCGCGTCACCGGAGTCGTCGGTGATCCGCACCTACCTCGAGCTCATCGTGTCGCTGCCGTGGAACGCCTCGACCGGCGGTGAGGTCGACGTGGCCAAGGCGCGCGAGATCCTGGACGCCGACCACTACGACCTTGACAAGGTGAAGCAGCGCATCGTCGAGCACCTGGCCGTGCGGCGCCTGAAGCAGCAGCGTGGGTCGACCGACCGCGGCCGCGAGCCGATCCTGTGCTTCGTCGGGCCGCCAGGCGTCGGCAAGACTTCGCTGGGCCAATCGATCGCCCGCGCGATGGGGCGTAAGTTCGCGCGAGCGTCGCTCGGCGGGGTGCATGACGAGGCGGAGATTCGCGGCCACCGGCGCACGTACATCGGCGCCATGCCCGGCCGCATCCTGCAGGCGATCCGGCGCGCCGAGTCGAACGATCCCGTCTTCATGCTCGACGAGGTGGACAAGATCGGCGCCGACTGGCGTGGCGACCCTTCGTCCGCGCTGCTCGAGGTGCTCGACCCGGAACAGAACAAGGACTTCAGGGACAACTACCTCGACGTGCCGTTCGACCTTTCGAAGGTCATGTTCATCACGACCGCCAACGCGCTCGACACGATCCCACCCGCCCTGCGCGACCGCATGGAGGTGCTGAACCTCTCGGGCTACACCGAGGAGGAGAAGGTGCACATCGCGCAGATGTTCTTGATCCCGAAGCAGCTGAACGCTCATGGGTTGCGGGTCGACGAGATCACGATCTCCGAGGAGGCGATCCGTCTCATCATCAGCCAGTACACGCGCGAGGCGGGCGTGCGCAACCTGGAGCGCGAGATCGCGTCGGTCATGAGGCGGGACGTGGCGGACATGGCCGTGGCCAAGCGCGGGCGGCGGGTGGTGGACGACGTCAAGCGCGTGCGCGCGGCGCTGGGCAAGCGGCGGTTCTACGACGACGTCGCCGAGCGGATCGACCGCCCCGGCGTGGCCACCGGGCTGGTGTGGACGCCGACCGGCGGCGAGATCATCTTCGTCGAGGCCGCGCTGACGCCGGGCAAGGGCGAGCTGAAGCTCACGGGCCAGCTCGGCGAGGTGATGAAGGAGTCTGCGTCGGCGGCGCTGTCGTACCTGAAGTCGCACGCGGCTTCTTTGGATATCGACCCCGCCCTTTTCGACAAGAACGACATCCACGTGCACGTGCCGGCGGGCGCACAGCCCAAGGAAGGACCGTCGGCGGGCGTCACCGTGCTGACCGCGATTGCGTCACTGCTGACGGGCCGGCCGGTGCGCGATGACGTGGCGATGACGGGCGAGATCACGCTGCGCGGGCGGGTGCTGCCGATCGGCGGAATCAAGGAGAAGGTGCTGGGCGCGCACCGCGCGGGATTGCGGCGCGTGCTGCTCCCGAGACGGAACGAGGCGGACCTCGACGACATTCCTTCCGACCTGCGAAAAGAGATGCAGCTGGTCATGATCGAGTCGATCGATGAGGTGCTGCGCGAGGCGCTGACGCCGCGACGCGTGCCCGTCGCGTCTAACGGGGCTAGCGGCGCTGTGCGTGGTGCTGAGCGCGCAGCAGGATCCGTTCGTGCGCGGCCAGCTCAACCGAGTCGTCGAGCGGCGAAAGCTCGCCGACGCCCTGCCGGATGAGGGCGCTGAGGATCAGGTAATCCGCGAGGTGCGGATTCTTCGGCAGCAGCGATCCGTGCAGGTATGTGCCGAGCACGGTCCCCTGGAGGCAGCCTTCGGTTCTGTCGCTTCCGTTGTTGCCGTGGCCGAGCCTGGTTTTGCCCAACGGCCTGGCCTTGGGTCCGAGGTAGGTGCGGCCGCTGTGGTTTTCGAAACCGACCAGCGTTTTCGGGTTGAGCGTGTCGATGTTGGCATCGACGACGACGTCGCCGATGAACCGCTTCTTCCCCGCCTCGGTCCGGACGTCGATCATGCCGATGCCCGGGAATCGCTGGCCCTCGGCGGTCTGGTAGTAGTGGCCGAGGAGCTGGTACCCGCCGCACACGGCGAGCACGCCGGCGCCGTTGTTCACCGCGCGCTCGAGCGGCGGCTGTTTGAACTCGAGCAGGTCCTCGTAGACGAGCGCCTGCTCGCGGTCCTGGCCGCCTCCGAAAAAGAAGACGTCGACCTCGTCCATCCGTTCCGTGCTGCCTCGACCGAGCTCGATGAGCCTGGCCTCGTAGTCGCGCCATTCGGCGCGCTTGAGGAGCGTGAGGATGTTGCCGCGGTCGCCGTAGATGTTCATGAGGTCGGGATAGAGCCAGCCGACCGTGAAGGTCTTCTTGTGTCGCGCCATTCCTCTAAGTTTCCCAGTAGGGCTTGGCCCAGCCGCGCCTGACGAGCTCCGCTCTCAGATCCAGCATCGCGGTGTAGGTGCAGAGCAGGTGGGCGGTGTCGCCCTCACTGGTCAGCTTGATGAGCAGATCGAGGGCGCGGCCGGGATCTGTTTCCGGCTGCGTGGCCTCGACGCCGGCGTACTTGAAGCGGACGGCAAGGTCGTGGGCGCGATTGCCGGCGGGCACGACGACTCGGGCTTTGTGTTGGAGGTGCTCGAAATCCACGTCCCAGATCCACGAGACGTCGGTCCCGTCCGCCTTGCGGTCGTTGAGAGCGATGAGAAAGTTGGTGCCCTGGGCGAGGTCGATGGCGGTGCGCAGGGTTTCGTTGAAGGCGGCGGGGTTTTTGGAGAGGACGAGGTTGAGGTGCCGGCCGCGGAACTCCATGCGTTCCTGGCGGCCGAAGGCGGCGCGAAAGTTCTTCAGGCGTTCGGCAATATAATTTGGTTCGAGGCCGACGGTCCGCGCCGCTGCGAACGCGGCGAGCACGTTGTAGCAGTTGTACAGGCCGCCGAGCGGGATGTCGATGCGCGTGTCGTCGATTTCGGCTGAGAATCG
>JBGQGS010000166.1:0-4841 GCA_041497555.1 Candidatus Dormibacteraceae bacterium
CGGGGAGTTCACCAAGAACCCGACGATCCAGCACTTCGAACCCCTGGTCCAGGTGGCAGCCGATTCCGCCCTGGTGCTGATCGCGATTTGGGGGTCGTACCGAATCATGTGGGGTCAAGGAATCCGCACGCAGTACACCGCCCGCATCCTCCTCCCGCGGCTCTTCTTGGGTGTGGTCCTGATCAATTTCGCGCTTCCCCTGTTCCAATCCGTCGTCACCATCAGCAACGCCGTCTGTGCGGCGATCAACAACCTCGGGACGATCAACAGCCCCACCAGCTGGTGGGCGGGCTTTGCGAGCGTTCCGAATGCTGCCGCATGGCAGATCGTCACCACCGCAGCATTGGCGGCCGCCTACGACGTGCTCGCGATCGCCTATCTCGTGCGCTACGCGATTCTCATCGTGCTTGCCATCACCGCGCCGCTGGCCGGCCTCCTCTTCATCCTTCCCGAGACGCACAGTTGGTCCAAGGTCTGGGCTTCCCATTTCATGACAAACCTCCTCATGCAACCGGCACAGCTCTTTGTCCTGGCGATCGGGTTTGCGCTGGAGAACGGCGGCCGCACGCCGGTCCATCACCTCTTTGCGCTCGCTTCTCTATTGATCGTCTTCAAGGTGCCTGGCGCGTTGGGCGGTGCTGAGAAAGCAGCACACAAGCTGCAGTCAACGGTCGAGGTTGCCTTCAAAGCGATCGAGCATGCGGTCGCGCGCGCGTGATGGCTCTCATGCGGGCCGCAGCTCTTTGCGGACTTGCCGGCCTGGTTTGGGTCGTAGTCGCATCGCAGGTCCCAAGCCACGTGCGGCTGCCGCTTGCCGGCGTAGTTGCAGGGGCGGTGATCACCCAGCCCTTCGGCTGCACGAGCTTCGAACTAGAGCCTTATGACCCCTTCTGTCCGGGCCGCCACGTGCACACCGGGGTCGACCTGGCCGCGCCTATGGGAGTTCCCGTTCACTCCGCGACCGCCGGCACGGCCCGGGTGGGTTTCGATCCAAGCGGTGCGGGACAGTACGTGGTCATCACGTTCGACGCCCATGTGCGCATCTTCTACTGCCATCTCTCCGAATTCCGAGTGCGATCAGATGAGCCCGTCAGTCCAGGCCAGGTGATCGGGTTGGTTGGCGCCACCGGTATGGCCACCGGTCCGCATGTGCATTTCGAGGTCCAGGTAGACGGGACCTCCGTCGACCCTGTTGCGTGGCTCGCGTCTTAACAGCCTGGGTTGGCGGGATCTCGCCGCGAACTTACGCTGAGCTCAAATTCACGGAGGTGATTCGATGGTCAACAAGGTGATCCTGATTGGGAATCTCACGGCGGATCCGGAGGTCAAAGCAACGCCTAAGGGGACGTACGTCGCCAACCTGCGGCTGGCGACCAACACTTACGCGGGCAAGGACGAGCAGGGCAATCGCAAAGAGGAGACCGAGTTTCACAGCCTGGTCGCTTTCGGGAGGCTGGCCGAGTTCGCGGGCCAGTACCTGCACAAGGGCAGGGCGGTCTACGCGGAGGGCCGCCTTCATACGAGCTCCTGGGAGGACACGGCAGGCCAGAAGCGCAAACGCACGGAGGTGGTGCTCGACGACCTCCAGTTTGTGGGCGCCAAGCCCCAGGAGGCCGCGGCCTAGAGGCGCGGCCGGCCTACTGGACGCGGAACCGCCCAACGCCACCCAAGCCTGGGCCAGCCAAGTAATGTTGTAATCGATGGCCGAAGACATCTCCATATGGTTCGGGGGCAAGCTACCCGCGGGCTGGTTCTCCGGGCCGCCGGAGGTGGCCAGCGACGGAGAGGAGATCCTCGTCATCGGCACGCTGCCAGACGTGGAGCTGGCGGGTGACACCTCCGAGGACGGCCGTGCGGCGGCTCGCGCCGCACGGATCGACCGCTTCCGCGAGGAGACCAGGGACGACCGCGTCAGAATCGCCCGGGAAGCGGAACGGCAGTTCCGGCGAAAGGTCGCCTGGGGTGCGAGGTGCGGCGACCAGACCAGGATCTTCACGACCCTGAGCGTGCCTGTAATGACCCGGCTCCGGATGTCGGAGCGCTCGATCCTGGACACCCTGGTGGCGGGGGGCGTGGCCAGGAGCCGGAGCGACGCGCTGGCCTGGTGCGTCCGGCTGGTCGGCATGCACCAGGCGGACTGGATCAAAGGCTTGCGAGACGCCATCGTCAAGGTGGACGAGGCCAGAAGCAAAGGACCCCTCAACTAGCAAGACTGAACCTGCAGGCCTCGTTGCTACCCTGTGGACACTTTGATCGCCCGAGCGCGACCGCACGTCGTGATCATGGGCGCAGGTCCGGCCGGGTTGACCGCCGCCTATGAGCTTTTCAAGCACGACGTTCCGGTCACGATCCTCGAAAAGGACCCGAAGCAGGTCGGTGGCCTGGCTCGCACCGTCGAGCACAAGGGCTATCGCTTCGACATCGGCGGCCATCGTTTCTTCTCCAAGAACCAGGAAGTCGAAGACCTGTGGACCGAGATCCTCGGGGACGAGATGCTGAACCGGGGGCGCCTGTCGCGCATCTATTACAGGGGCCGGTACTTCGCCTACCCGCTCAAGGCCTTCAACGCCTTGCGGAGTCTTGGACCGATTGAGACGGTGCGCTGCCTGGCCAGCTACGCGCGCGCCAGGCTGCAGCCAATCAAGCACCCGCGAAGTTTCGAAGACTGGGTTCGCAACCAGTTTGGCTGGCGGCTCTACAGCATCTTCTTCAAGACATACACAGAAAAGGTGTGGGGCATCAGCACGCGCGAGCTGTCGGCCGACTGGGCGGCACAGCGCATCAAGAGCCTGGACATGTGGCTCGTCCTGCGGACCGCGCTGCTCCCGCACCGGCGACCGAGCAATCGCGGCGAGGTGGTCACCACGCTGATCGACAAGTTCCGCTATCCGCGATTCGGCCCAGGCCAGATGTGGGAGCGCGTGACCGAGATCAGCCGGGAGAAGGGATCGCCCGTGCTTTTCGGACGCTCGATCGACGGGATCAAGCACGACGGCGGCCGCGTACGCTCAGTCGTCACGCGAACGGTCGCCGGCAACCTTGAAGCGCATGGCGGCACAGATTTCGTGTCCAGCATTCCGATCCGCGAGCTGATCGGCCGCCTGGAACCGCCCGCGCCCGAGCCGGTGCGGCGCGCCGCTGACAGCCTCTCCTACCGAGACTTCATCAGCGTGGCGCTCATGATCGATCGAGCCGACGTCTTTCCCGACAACTGGATCTATATCCACGACCCGAGCGTTCGTGTCGGCCGCATCCAGAATTTCAAGAACTGGAGCCCCGAGATGGTCCCGGACCAGACCAAAACGTGTCTCGGGCTCGAGTACTTCTGTTTCGAGGGCGACGGACTGTGGACGTCTGACGACGCTGCCCTGATCGAGCTCGCGGGCAGGGAGCTCGCGCAGCTGGGCATCTGCTCCCCGGACCTCATCTTCGATGGTGTGGTCGTGCGCCAGCAGAAGGCGTACCCGGTCTACGACGACGCCTACCAGTCGCACGTGGACGTCATTCGGAACTACCTTCAGTCGCAGCTGCCGAACCTTCACCTGGTCGGCCGCAACGGGATGCACAAGTACAACAACCAGGACCACTCGATGATCACCGCGCTCTTGGTGGCGCGCAACATCGCGACCGGTTCAGCGTTCGACCCATGGAAGGTGAACGCGGACGCGGTGTATCACGAAGACATCCGGGTCGGCGAGCGCGACCTGTCCGGCCGCCAGGTCCCGGAAAAAATCGCGGCTCGCTAGGCGCGCCGCCTCGGTTTAGGTCGTACTTCTCGGTCGAGCGAAGCTTGCGGCCACCAGGCTCGCGGCCGCGAGCGCGACAAACAGCACCGCATGCGTGTAGTGATGCGATGCGTGCGGGTCGGTGACGAGGATCTGCAGGACCCCGAACGCATAGAGGACGGCCACGACCACAAAGACGACCGCCAGGACCACGAGGCCAGCAGCCAACGGTGCACCCCTCACGGATCGAACGTTAGCAAAAGCAGGCCGGCCAGCCCGGCGGCCGCGCAGTACCAGCCGTATGGGTCGAGCCGGCCGGAACGGAAATAGCGCAGCAAGAACCGAGCGCTGAGATATGCCGCCACAAACGCGAGCACGGCCCCAGCCATGTACTCGCCAATCGGCACGTTCGAAGAGAGGAGCAGCGGCACCTCGATGAGGCCGGCAGCGGCAATGATCGGCGTGGCGAGCAGAAAGGAGAAGCGTGCCGCCTCCTGGTGGCGCAGGCCCGCCAGCAGCCCGCCCGCGATGGTTACGCCTGAACGGGAGAGGCCGGGCAGCAGCGCCAGCGCCTGGCACGCGCCGACCAGGGCTGCGGCGCGGAAGCTGATGTGTTCGGCTTCCCGAAATCGCTCTTCCTGTTCGACGCGCGACTTTCCTTCGACTGCCGAGGTGCGTTCTGCCCGGCGGCGGAGGACCTCCGCACCAAGCATCAGGAACCCATTGATCACGAGAAAGCCTGCGGCAGCCCTGGGATTCGCAAACAGGTCCTTGAGCGCATGTTCGAGGTAGACGCCGAGGATCCCGGCTGGGATCGTGCCCACGAGCAGCAGCATGGCCAGCCGTTCGGAATCGGTCTTGATCTGACCTCGCACGGCCGCAGTGAAGAAGCCACGAATGATCGCCAGCCATTGATCGCGGTAGATGACAAGCAGTGCGCTCGCGGTGCCCAGGTGCAGGAGCACGAGAAAGGGTACGAAGGATGGGTCCGACTGCTTGAACTTCCAGTGGAGCAGGCTCGGGATCAGCACCGCGTGTCCGAGCGACGACACCGGGAACAGCTCGGTGGCGCCCTGAAGCAGGCCCATGAACAACGCCTGCGGGAAAGTCATTGGA
>JBGQGS010000167.1:0-4788 GCA_041497555.1 Candidatus Dormibacteraceae bacterium
CACCGCGCTCCTACCGTGGCGATCACTGGAGTCGCGGACGGCGCGCGCTACATGCTCGGGACCGCCCTCCAACCAAGCTTCACGGCGACTGATCTGACTTCCGGCATGGCAAGCTCCTCGAGCTACCTGACCAGGCCCGGTACCGCCAGTGGGGCAGGCGCCTACACGTTTACAGTCACGGCCACCGACAACGCCGGCAACTCGGTTGTCGCCTCGGCCCAATACGTCGTGGATTACTCGTTTGGCTCCAGCCTGAAGCTGATCGCGCCCGGCCCTTCAGTCAAGCAGGGAGGCTCGCTCAATGTCAGCTTCCAGCTCTTCACTACCAGCGGCGCCCAGGTCACGAATGCTGTGGCGATTCTTCTGGTCGACGGAGCGCCCGCGACACGCTCGGGAGGCTTCAACACCGGCGATTTGTTCAAGTACGACTATGCCTCGCTGTCGTACCGCTACAAGATGACCACCAGTGGCCTCTCAACCGGCATCCACGTGCTGTCGATCGTCCTCGACGACGGTACGCGGAGGGAAGTGAGCATCGGAGTCGGAGTCTCCGCCCCGCCGCAGCTTCAGCTTTCCGCGCCCCAAACCCAGACCAGCCTTCTGGAAACCGTTACTGGTGGCGGTTATGCACCCGGATCGCAGGTGATCTTGAGGCTGAACGGCATCATCATCGCAACCGCGACCGCCACCTCCGCCGGCACCTTCTCGATGACGGTCACGGTGCCGGCAACCGCGCCGCTGGGATGGTGCTCACTCACGGCTGACGGGGTCGGCACAGGTGGATCACGGTTGATCGAAACGGGATGGGTGAGGCTGACCGGCTGATCGGCACGCGTCGCGGGCGAAATCGCATCGATCCATCAACTATTCCTATGCGCGGCATCGGAACAATTGATTGGCTCTATCGGTGGAACGCGCCTAGCCTGGGGTTATGCCAACCGTGGACCAGTCCATCGAAGCCGTTCTGTATGGCTCCGACGAGTCGCAGGAGTCGACCGCGATGATTGAGCTCCTGAACGAGTTGGGCGTCGCGTTCGAATACCGCTGCGTCAGCCACGATCCCGCCGCCCTGCGCGAGTGGGAGCAGCTGGATGGCGAGAGCGTTCCCCTGCTGCGCATGGGCAACAACTCGATCGTGCGTGGCTTTGACCAGATCAAGGTGCAGCAGATGTTCGGCTGGGTGGGCTGCTAGCGCCCAGGTCGACTCGGTCGGTCTATCCCTTGAAGGCCGAGGGCGGGCCTGGCGGCAGGTAGGGCGTCGGGTCGACAGGCTTCTGGTTGATCCGCAGCTCGAAGTGCAGGTGCGGGCCGGTCGAGTTTCCGGTCGATCCCTCCAGCCCCACCGGCTGGCCCTGGGTCACCGTCTGCCCGACCTTGACCAACGCTGTGGCGAGGTGGCCGTAAAGCGTGTCCAGCCCGCCCGAGTGAGCAATCACGACGTAGTTGCCGTAGCCGCTGCTGGAGCTGCCGACCAGGGCCACCACGCCGTCATCGGCCGCGTAGATCGGCGAGCCAAACGGCTCGACCAGGTCGATACCGGTGTGGAAGTGGGGGTAGCCGCCGTAGGGAGGCTCGAGCCCGAACGTGGTTGGGCCGAAGCCCTGAGAGATCTGCGCCTGCGGAGCGGGCCAGATGAACCGGTACTTGGTCGAATGGCCGGCGCTGGTCGGAATCTGGCCGACGTTGTTCGATTGGCTCCAAAGCTGCACCTGCGTCCAGACCGCCTGCATCGCAGCGGCGATGATTGCGTCCTGCTGCTGCTGCAGCATGTCGGTGACCTGTTGCGCCAGCTGCGTGGACTGCCGGTTGAGCAAATAGAGCTCGCTGCGCGTCTGGGCGATCTTCGTCTCCAGCTGTGCCATCGAGGTCTCCTGCTGCGCCTGCAAGGTCTTCAGCTGAGCCAGCTCTGAGTCGAGCAGGTCGCGCTGCTTGACCTGCTCGTCGCGTGCAGCCTGCTCCTTCTTGCGCTGGTTCTGAAGCTCAGTCAGGTCGCGGGCCAGGGAAGACTTGAGCTCAGACGCACGCGATCCGGCCACGTTGAGGTCGGCGACCCTGGTCAGGAGATCGCTCAAACTCTGCGCCTCGGCCAGCACCACCAGCACCGAGCCGGGCTGCTGGTAGATGGCTCTGGCCAGCTGGCGGAGTTGCGCGCGCTCGGTGTCGATTTGTTGCGCAAGGATCGCCTCGCGCCGCTGAGCTGCCTCGATTTGCGCGTTCAGGTCGGCGATCTTCGCTTCGACCTCGACGATCTTGCCCTGAACGTCCTGCTGCTGCGCGGCGTTGTCCAGGAGCGACTGCCGCAGCTGCTGCTGCGCGGCCATCGCGTCCGCCAGGTTGCTGCCCAGCTGCGCCCGGATCTGGTCGATCACCGCCTGCTGCTGCTGGGGGTCGGGCGCGCTCGTGTCGGCGCTCACCCCTACCGGCCCGCTGCCGAGCATCAGCAACACGAGGCCCGTTGCGACCAGGAGGCCTTTCACGACTCGAGGTGCCGCCGCACGCTGATCAGCGACGATCCGGAGCCCAGGCCCAGCCCGGTTGCGAACACGATCACTGCAGCGATGGCCGCCACGGTGACCGTGACGCCAGGGGCGAACTGGGAGAAAGAGGCCGCCCCGGCCTCAATCCCGACCATCGCGAGCCCGAAGGTGATCAGTCCCGCCACCGCGCCCGACAGCGCACCGGTGATGGCGCCTTCGACGACGAACGGCCCTCGCACCATCCAGCGCGGTGCGCCAACCAGCTGCATGATGGTGACCTCGTCTCGCCGGGCGTGGATCGCGGCCCGGATACTGTTCATGGTCACGGTCACGGCGACGAACCCAAGCAGCGCCAGGAACGCAAAGCCTGCCACGGCGGCGCCGAACAGAACCGCCTGGATACGCTGGTAGGCGCCCCTGTCGTACGACGTCGGATAGGAGGGATCGACCGCGAAGTCGTTCTTGACCATGGTGTCGATCGCAGCCACGTCATCGATGTTCTTCACGCGCACATCGAGGCTCGCCGGGAACGGGTTGCTGTCGCTGGCGCCGGCCAGCTGCGGCAGGCCAGGGAGGTGCTGAGCCCGCGCGAGCGCGTCGGCCCTGGTCACAAGGGTGACGCTGGCGACACGGCTGTCGTTGGCCAGCCGATCCCATAACGAATCGACGTCCGCGTAACTGGCCTCATCGCGCAGGTACACATGCAGCAGCGAGGCCTGGCCGGATTCGACCTGTTCGAGGTTGTGTAGGGCGAATCCGATCATGCCGACCAGGCCCGACAGCAGCAGCAGCAGCGTCATCGAGCTGAGTGCCGGGGCCGTGCTGCCGATGTTCCGAACCCAGTTCCGGGCGGCGCCGCGGAACAGGTATCGAAAGACGTTGGTGACAACGATCTGGATCATCCGCCGCTGCGGGAAGCGCCCCTTCACGACGACGCCAGCCATGCCATCCTCCCGATCCGGCCCGCCGGCTGGTCGCGCACGAGGCGACCCTGCACCAGAGTCAGGACCCGGCGCTGAAGTCGCGTCACGATCTCGACGTTGTGGGTCGCGATGAGCACGGCGGTGCCGAAGGCCGCGATGTCGGCGAACAGGTCCATCATCTCCCAGGACGTCTCCAGGTCGAGGTTGCCCGTGGGCTCGTCCGCGATCAAAAGGGGCGGTTGGACGACCACCGCCCGCGCCACGGCCACGCGCTGCTGCTGCCCACCCGAAAGCTGGTGCGGGAACGCATCGCCACGATCGCCGAGGCCCACCGCCTCCAAAGCGTCAAGGGCTCGCTCCGAAGCCTCTTCGTCAGAGACGCGAAGGTCGCCGACCTGGAGTGCCAGGGCGACGTTCTCCTTTGCCGTCAGGCGAGGCAGAAGCTTGAAGTCCTGGAACACGACGCCCACGCGGCGGCGCAGCTGGGAGACGCGCGACGCCTTCAGGTCGTGGGCGGCGATTCCATCCACCCAGACCTCACCCTTGGTGGGGCGGATCTCGCGGTTGATCAGCTTCAGCAGGGTGGTCTTGCCGGCGCCGCTTGGACCGACGAGAAACGTCAGCTCACCCGGCTCCAGCGCCAGGTTGACGTCATCGAGCGCAAGGCGAGGTCCGTACGCTCGGGTGACCGCGGTGAACTGGAGGATTGGGCGCACCACCGGGGATAACGTGGAATCACTGGGTTTCCTGAGTGTCGGCTGTTAAGCGCTGTAAGTATTCGAGGGCGAGCCGAGGTCTGAGGCAGAGTCAAGCGGCCGAGACACCAAAAAAAGAAGAACCCCCCGGGCCGCCGCGCCCGAGGGGTTCGATGCAAGTGCTAGTTGAGGTCGCGGGCGTCGAAGGGGCGCAGGAACTTGTCCGGCTGGAAGTTGATGAAGCTTGCGAGCGCCGGGGCGATGACCGGCGGCCCAGACACAGCAACGTTCACGACGTTGAAGGCTGGACCCAGAGCGGTGGCCTGCGCGTTCATTGCCGCCGGGTTGATGCTGTCCTCCCAGCGACCGGTGTCGACCCTGTGGACCAGGGTCTGGAACGCTGTGATCGTCTCGGCCGGCGAGAAGGTGCAGTGGCCCGCCCGGTGCACGAACACCTGGCGCAGCATGTTGTTGTCGCCGGCGCTTCGGACGACGCTGGCGTAGGCATTCTCGTCCGTCACCTCGACGAGGCCGTCGCCGGTCGTGTGCATCGTGAGCACGGGCATGTTGAGGTTGCCGTTGTAGGTGATGTACGTGGACAGGTATGCGACGGCGTTGGGGTCGGCGGAGATCCGCGGGGCGGCGTTCAGCGTGTCGAGGTCCGCGTTCAGGTCAAGTCCTGCGGCCGCGTAG
>JBGQGS010000168.1:0-4768 GCA_041497555.1 Candidatus Dormibacteraceae bacterium
CGTCGAATACAAGAACGAAGCGTTCGAGATGTTCAACGAGCTGCGCGAGCGCATCCAGGCGTCGATCGTGGCGCGCATCTTCCGGGTGCAGGTCCAGCGCAATGTGCCGACGCCTCCACCGCCACCGTTGGTGCGGCGGGTCCTGGAGAGCGGACCGGGCGAGCCCGATGGCGCCGACGGCGCCGGCCGGAACGGCGCGCCCAGGCAGCGACCTGCCGTGCCGGCTGTCGCGGGCCATGCGCCGGCGGGCGCAGCCGCTCAGGGTAAGATCGGCCGCAACGACCCGTGCTGGTGCGGGTCAGGGAAGAAATACAAGAGGTGCCATGGAAGATAAGTGGCAAGGGGGACTACGTCCCCCTTACCGGAACCCCCTCTCCATGCCACGTTTTCGTTTGGTGCTGTATGCGGAGTCATGGCCCGGCGAAGCCGGGCCAACCCTACGACGCGAGCAATTGCTGGAGAAATAATGGATGCTGAGTTGAACCCCAAGGAGCTCCTGGAGCGGATCGTGCAGCTGAAGGAGCACCTTTGACCTTCCAACGAAGGCCAAGCGCGCCGATGAGCTCGACGCTCTTTTGGTGCAGCAAGGCGTGTGGGACGACGCTGCCCGCGCGGGGCGGATGGCGCGCGAAGCTGCCGAACACCGCCAGCTGATCGCGACCTGGGCACGCCTGGAGAATCGGGCCCGTGACCTGATCGAGCTCGACCAGCTCGCCGGCGCGGATCCCGAGCTCGAGAGGCAGCTGGCCGAGGAACGGGCCGCGATCGCCAACGAACTGCGATCCCGCGAGCTGGACCTGCTCTTCACCGACCCGTATGCGAACCACAACGCGGTCATCACGTTGTCGGTCGGCCAGGGGGGTGTGGAGGCGCAGGACTGGGTGGAGATGCTGATGCGCATGTATCTCAAGTGGGCCGAGCACAAGCACTTTGAGACCGAGATCCTCGACACGTCGCCGGGCGAGGAGGCTGGGCTCAAGAGCGCGACGTTCATCGTGCGCGGCCCGCGAGCTTACGGCCTGCTCCGCTCTGAGCACGGCGTGCACAGGTTGGTGCGCATCTCGCCTTTCGACCAGAACCATCGCCGGCACACTTCCTTCGCGCTAGTGGAGGTGATGCCCGAGCTCGAGAGCTCAGACGAGGGCGCAGTCGTCATCAATTCCCAGGACCTGCGCATCGACACCTACCGTTCGACTGGCGCCGGCGGCCAGCACGTCAACAAGACCGACTCGGCTGTTCGCATCACGCATCTGCCCACGGGCATCGTGGTCACCTGCCAGAACGAGCGCTCGCAGATGAAAAACCGAGAGATGGCGATGAAGGTCCTCAAGGCGCGGCTGTTTCAACGCCAGCAGCAGGAGGCCGCCGCGCAGCTCGACCAGATCCGCGGCCAGGTCATGCCGGCAGAGTTCGGATCCCAGATCCGCAACTACGTGCTGCAGCCATACACGCTGGTCAAGGACGTTCGCACAGGCCTCGAGTTTGGGAATGCACAGGCCGTGCTCGACGGTGAGATCGACCCGTTCATCGAGAGCTGGCTGCGCTGGCGCCTGGGCCAGAACGCAGCCTCCACCCAGGCCTAAGCGCAAGCAACTCAGAACGTTCCCGTTAAATACATGTTTGGCTCTTTTGAAAGGGGTGGGAGCACTAAATAGGGGCCCCCGCGAACTCACGGCGAAGCCTCGGAGTTCGTGGGGACTGTCCGGGGGCATGCGGTATACTGCCCGCGACCTAGCCACACGCGCCGTCTGGCGCGGAACGTCACAGCAAGAGACGCACCTTATGGTTCTAACACCAGATTTCGACACTCGGCCGGTGATCAGCTTCCAGCACGTCTGGAAGACGTATCCGACCGGAACTGAAGCTCTCCGCGACGTCAATCTCGTCGTCCCGGAAGGCGATTTCGTATTCCTGGTCGGCCCTTCGGGGGCGGGCAAGTCCACCCTCGTCCGGCTCCTGATCCGGGAAGAGAAGCCGAGCAAGGGCAAGATCTTCGTCGAGGGCATCGAGCTCGGCCGCATGAAGCGGCGTCAGCTTCCCCAATACAGGCGGAAGGTCGGCCTCGTGTTCCAGGATTTCAAGCTCCTCCCCAATCTCACGGTCTACGAGAACGTGGCCTTTGCGCTTCGGGTGCATGGCGAGGCTGAGCACACGATCCTGTCGCGCGTTGCGGAGGCGCTCGACACTGTCGGACTCGCGGGGAAGGACCAGACGTATCCCGCGAACCTTTCCGGAGGCGAGCAGCAGCGCGTGGCGATCGCCCGCGCGCTCGTGCATGCGCCCCGCTTCATCATCGCCGACGAACCGACAGGGAACCTCGACCCGGCCACCGCCTGGGAGATCATGCAGCTCTTTCTGCGCATCAACGCGCGGGGAGCGACCGTCGTGATGGCGACCCATAACCGAGAGATCGTTGACCTGCTGCGCCGGCGCGTCATCGCCATCGACGCCGGGCAGATCGCCAGGGACGATCGTTCAGGCAGATACCACGATGATCTATCGAAATCTCAGATTCGCGCTCAATAGCGCCTGGCAGAGCTTCTGGCGGAACCTCGCGGTCAGCATGGCCGCGGTGGTCTCGATCACGCTCATCCTGATCCTGGCAGGGGTCAACCTGCTGGTCGGCCACGCCTTCTCGCAGGTGCTGGACGGCTTCCGGGCGAAGGTGAGCGAGATCTCGGTCAACGTCGCCGACGGCACGCCGCTGCAGAGCGTCTACGACTTTCAGCAGCAGCTGGCCGCCGATCCCCGCGTCACCAGTGTGCAGTTCATCACCAAAGACCAGGCGCTGACCCAATTCAAGGCAGACCCGAACAACTTGGTCCTCGCGCAGCAGATCGATGGAAACCCGCTGGATGCGAAGCTCGAGGTTCGCGTCGCCAAGCTCGATGACGTGGCCGCCGTCGACACGATCGCGCGACGCTGGGCGGGGGTGGACCCGACAGATCCCACCAACTACCAGGGTGACTTCATCAACCGCATGCTCCAGCTGTCGCAATGGCTGGGCCTGGCCGGCGTCGGATTGCTCGCGATCCTCGTTGTCGTTTCGATCGTCATCGTGATGAACACGATCCGCACCGCTGTGTACCACCGTCGCAAGGAGATCGAGGTGATGAAGCTCGTCGGTGCGACGGAATGGTTCGTGCGCGGGCCATTTGTGATCGAAGGTGTGATGACGGGCCTGATTGCGGCCGCATTCGCCCTGGCCCTGCTGGTGATCGCGTATCAACCTGCGGTGGAGCGCTTCCGTTCGGACGTGGCGTTCATTCCGCTCTCCTACGATCCGGCATTCGTCGCGAGCCTGGCGCAGGACCTGCTCCTCGGCGGGGCGCTGCTGGGAGCCCTCGGAAGCTACATCGGCGTGCGCCGCTATGTGAAGGTCTGACATGAGGGTTCGCCTCTTCGCCGCCCTGGCGATTGCCACCCTGTCGTGGATCCCGCAGTCGGTGCAGACCGTATCCGCCATTTACTGCTACCCGGGCGATCCTCCAGCCGTCTACCAGGCTTGTCTCGCTTACAACCAGGGCATCGGTCAGCAGGTGAACAACCAGAACCAGCTGCAGAACATCCAGTCGAACATCAACAACGTCGTGCTGCAGATCAATGCGATCGACACGCTGATCAACAACTTGAAGAATCAAATCGCGGCTCAGCGGGCGCTTATCGCGCAGACGCAGGCCACGATCGACGACCTCAACATGCAGATCCGATTTGGCGAGGCCGAGCTGACGCGATTGAAGGCGAACACCAGCGTTCGCGACGAGATCTTGAATCAGCGGCTCAGGTACATCGACGGACATGGCGCGCTCAATTACGTTCAGCTCGTGCTCACCGCGAGCAGCTTCAACGAGATGATGGACCGCATGGTGGCCGCCCAGCAGATCGCCGCCTCGGATCGAAGGCTGCTGAACGACCTCGCGCAGCAGCACTCGTTGCTCGCGCTGGCGAACACGGCCCTCGACGTCAAGCGTGGCCAGGTCACAGCGCTGCTGCAGCAGCAGCAGGCCACCGAGGCGGACATGGAGAAAAACCTCTCCACTCAGGCGGCCGCGCTGGTTTACGAGAAGCAGCTGGAGCTCCAGCTCGCGGATCAGTACGCCAAGGTGCAGGCCGAGCGTGCCGCCATCGACGCCCAGGTGGCCCAGCTGGCTCAGCAATACCAGGCTGCGGCTCAGAAGGCCGGCGGCGGGTCAGGCGTCTTCGCCTGGCCGGAGCCCGCATGCGGGCCGAACTGCATGAGCCAGCGTTTCGGCTGCTCCACCTTCTACCTGGAAGTGCCAGACGACAACTGCCCGTGGCCGCACAAGATCCACACCGGCATCGATATCGCCGGACCTTATGGAACCAATATCGTCGCGGCGGACACCGGCGTCGTTTACCTCTACCCCGGTAGCGTCGGCTACGGGAACCTGCTGGTCATGTTTCACGGCAACGGGTACTCGACCTACTACGGGCACACAGCGGGCTACGCGCCTGGGCTCACTAGTGGCCAGGTCGTCGCGCGCGGCACGACCATCGCCTTCGAAGGCTCGACCGGCTGGTCCACCGGGCCGCATCTCCACTTCGAGGTTCGCGTCAGTAACGTTTACAAGGACCCTTGCATCTGGCTCGGGTGTTGAGGCTCGCGATTTCGCTAACCTGCTGACATGAATCGCCGCGCCGCCCTGAAGGGTGGCGCCGTCCTTCTCGCCCTGGTCTTCACCTTTGCCGCAGGTGTGTATGTCGACCAGGCGTTTCCCGAATACGTGCCTTACTTCGGGCACCGGTC
>JBGQGS010000169.1:0-4768 GCA_041497555.1 Candidatus Dormibacteraceae bacterium
TCATCGACGGCCTCGCCGTTCGCCTCACGATCGCCGGAGTTTTCATCGACCAGGACCAGGACGAGGTCCGGCAGATCGCGGATTTCGTCGGCCTGGACCTCCTGCAGCTCCACGGCTCGGAACTGCCTGGATTCGACGCAGGCAGGCCGGCGATGAAAGTGCTGAAGGTCAGGGACGGCGAGATACCCGGCGCAGGGGACTGGCCTGACCCGGTGATGCTCGATTCGTGGTCGGCCGACCAGCGGGGCGGCACCGGGCGCACGTGGGACTGGGAGCTCGCGCGCCCGCTGCTCTCCACGCGCAAGGTGTTCATCGCCGGCGGTCTTGAACCGGGTAACGTGGGCAAGGTCGTGAGCGGATTCAAGCCCTACGGGGTCGATGTTTCCAGCGGTGTCGAGGCTTCGATCCGCGTCAAGGATCCGGACAAGATCCGCGCATTCGTGCACGCAGTGCGGCTGGCCGAGGCCCTGCTGTGATGGCCCGCGCCGCCCCAACCCACCCGGTCGACGGGCGCTTCGGCGCTTACGGCGGCCAGTATGTCCCGGAGACCTTGATGGGCGCGCTCGAGGAGCTGGAGAGGGTGTGGCACGAGGCCAAGGCCGACACGCAGTTCCAACTGGAGCTCGCCGGTCACCGTCATGCCTTCATTGGTCGCCCGACCCCGTTGTACGCCGCGACCCGGCTGAGCGATCACTTTGGCGGAGCGCACATCCACCTGAAGCGCGAGGACTTGTGCCACACCGGGGCGCACAAGCTCAACAACGCCGTCGGCCAGGCCCTGCTGGCCGTGCGGATGGGCAAGAAGCGCGTCATCGCGGAGACCGGGGCGGGCCAGCATGGCGTGGCGGCTGCCACCGTGAGCGCGAGATTCGGTCTCGAATGCACCGTCTACATGGGCACGGAGGACATGCGCCGGCAATCGATGAACGTGCGGAGGATGAAACTGCTCGGAGCCGAGGTCGTCGAGGTGACGAGCGGGACGAAGACGCTGAAGGACGCGACGTCTGAGTCGATCCGCGACTGGGTGACGAACGTGCGCAGCACCCACTACATCATCGGGTCGGTGGTCGGACCTCATCCGTACCCTGAGATGGTGCGAGACCTGCAGCGTGTGATCGGCGACGAAGCACGCGACCAGTACCTGTCAGTCGACGGTAAGCTGCCCGACGTGGTGGTCGCCTGCGTTGGCGGGGGGTCCAACGCGATCGGCATCTTCACCGCGTTTCTCGACGACAAAGAGGTGATCCTGGTCGGCGTTGAGGCTGCGGGCAAGGGCGTGAAGAGCGGCCTGCACGCGGCCTCACTGGTGGGTGGTCGGCCTGGCGTCCTGCACGGCAGCTACTCCTATCTGCTCCAGGACGGTGACGGGCAGGTGCTGCCCACGCACTCCATCTCGGCCGGGCTCGACTATCCCGGCGTGGGACCAGAGCACGCCTTCCTTCACGACACTAAACGGGTCGAATACGTCGCCGTTACCGACAAGGACGCGCTCGCCGCGTTCAAGCTCTGCACGCGGCTCGAGGGCATCATGCCGGCGCTCGAACCCGCGCACGCGCTTCATCACGCGGGCGTGCTGGCTCGCGAGATGGGACCGGGCGGGCGGATCCTGGTCTGCCTGTCGGGCCGTGGCGACAAGGACATGGACTCTGTCGATGGTGGGTGAAGGAACCCGGCTGGAGCTCGCACTGCGAGCAACTGGCGACTTGAAGCTGGTCGCCTACATGATGGCCGGCCATCCGACCAAAAAGAAATCGATCGAGGCGGGGAAAAGGCTCGCCGCTTCTGGCATCGCGGCGCTCGAGATCGGCATCCCGTTCTCGGACCCGCTCGCCGACGGTCCTGTCATCCAGCACGCGGGACAGGTGGCGCTCGAGCATGGTATGAACGTCGAAGCGGCGATCGAGGTCGCCGCAACGATTGCCAGCGAGGGCGTCCCGGTCGTCCTGATGACCTACATCAACCCGATCCTGGCGCACGACCCCAGGCGCTTCGCGGCCGAGGCCGCGCAGGCCGGCGTGGCCGGCGTGATCGTGCCGGACCTCCCGGTCGAAGAGTCGGAGCCGGTCGCCGGTTGGCTGCGGGCGGCGTCTTTAGACACGGTTTTCATGGTCGCCCCGACAACAGCGGTGGAGAGGATCGCGACGATCTGCGATCGCTCGAGCGGGTTTGTCTACTGCGTGACCGTGACCGGTATCACCGGCGCAAGGAAGGAGCTGCCGGCGGGAATGAAAGAGCTGTTCGAGGAGGTTCGACGGCACACTACGCTGCCGATTGCGGCCGGCTTCGGCATCTCGCGACCGGACCACATGAAGGCGTTGCGCGGCATCGCGGACGCGGCGGTGGTCGGAAGCGCGATCGTGAACGAGATCGATCGCGGCGCAGACCCGGTCGCGCTGGTGAAGGAGTTATTGAAGGGTTGCCGGTAAGAGGGATCAGGGGGGCGACGACCGTAGAGGCGAATACGGCGGCGTCGATCACGGAGGCGACCGAGGAGCTGCTGCGCGAGCTGGTGCACCTCAACGACCTCGACCCCGCCGAGGTCTGCTTCGCCTACTTCACGACCACGCACGACTTGACGGCCGAGTTTCCAGCCTTCGCGGCCCGCAAGCTGGGCTGGCTTGACGTGCCGCTCCTGTGCGGCCACGACATGAAGGTGGAGCTGCCGAACCCACGCGGCGTGCCGATGTGCGTGCGAGTCCTGCTCCTCTACAACACTCCGCGGCCGCAGTCGTCGATGCGCTTCGCATATTTGCGCGGGGCTCAGGCGATCAAGGCCGACCTGGATTACCTTCGGGGGTCCTTGACAACATGATCATCGTCATGTCGCACGGAGCTACTTCCGCGGAGGTCGAGGCCGTGGTCGAACGCGTTCACGAGATCGGGCTCAAGACCGAGTTGTCGCGCGGGGAGGAGCGGACTCTCGTCGGTGTGATCGGTGGAAACGCCTACGCGTACAAGGAAGCCTTCTCGCACCTGGGCGGCATCCACGAGATCATCCCGATCACCAAGCCCTTCAAGCTGGCCAGCCGCGAGTTCCGCCCGGTCAACACGGTGGTCGACGTGGGAGGCGTGAAGATCGGCGGCGACGAGGTCGTGATGATGGCCGGACCATGCTCCGTGGAGGGGGAGGAGATGCTTCTCGACACGGCGCGCCATGTTGCGCAGCAGGGCGCGCGTGTGCTGCGCGGAGGAGCTTTCAAGCCGCGGACGTCGCCTTACTCCTTCCAGGGGCTGGGCGAGGCAGCGCTGAAAATGATGGCGACCGCGCGGGACGAGACCGGGCTGAAGGTCGTGACCGAAGTGGTATCTCCGGCTGACGTCGACCTCGTTTCGCGCTATGCGGACATCCTTCAGCTCGGCACTCGCAATATGCAGAACTACGCGCTGCTCCAGGAGGCTGGACGCTCCGGCAAGCCCGTGCTGTTGAAGCGAGGCATGTCCTCGACCATCGAGGAGTGGCTGCTCGCTGCCGAGTACATCCTCTCGCAGGGCAACCGTGACGTGATCCTCTGCGAGCGAGGCATCCGGACCTTCGAGACGGCGACCCGCTTCACGCTCGACCTGAACGCCATACCGCTCGCTCGGGAGCTGTCGCACCTTCCAGTGATCGTCGATCCTTCGCAGGCGACCGGGCGCTGGTCGCTGGTGCGGCCGATGGCGCTGGCAGCGGTAGCGGCGGGCGCCCACGGCCTGATCGTGGAGGTGCACCCCAGTCCCAACCAGGCGCTGTCAGATGGCGCCCAGTCGCTCGACTTCGAGAACTTCGATCGACTGATGGCCGACCTGCGGCGCATGCTGGGTTCGATGGCGAAACAGCTGGCTTAAGTGTCCCGCCCCCGAAGTTCCTCATCAACGGATCCGCTCCTCGTAGCGCCACCCTTGCCTTGGCTGCGGCCGGCGATGTCGCGAAATCTGCGTCGGACCTCGGTGCCGGAACACTAGCAATGCCAACGGTCGCCGTCGTGGGCTTGGGCCTCATGGGCTCCTCCTTCGCCCTCGCCCTCAAGCAGGCGCGGCCGGAGGTCGTGATCGTCGGCAGTGACACCGATTCCACGACGCTGCGCAAAGCGCTCGACCGCGGCGTCGTCGCCAGCGCCAGCACTGACACGAGCGTGGTCGACATGGCCGAGGTCGTCGTCGTCGGCGCACCGATCGGAGCTATTCGCGACGTCTTCGCCCAGCTCGCCGGCAGGACGCAAGGCAAGGTCGTTACCGACATGGCGAGCACCAAGGTCAGCGTGATGGAATGGGCGTCGGCGGCGGGCATCGACCTCGTCGGTGGCCATCCGATGTGCGGGAAGGAGACGTCGGGCATCGCGGCGGCGGACGCGTTGTTGTTCAGGAACGCCCCATGGGTGCTGACGCGCCCTGACCCAGTGGTCACTGAGCTCGTCCAGGCGGTGGGTGCGCATCCGATCGTGATGGACGCGGAGACGCACGACCGCCTCGTCGCCGGTGTCAGCCACGCCGCTTTCTTGCTCTCCGTCGGCTACGTCCTGGCGCTGTCACGGCGCTCAGACTGGCCGGAGGCCTCGCGGCTGGCGGCCTCAGGTTTCGGGGACATGAGCCGGCTCGCAGCAGGGGACCCAGAGCTCTACGCGGGCGTGGCTCGCACGAATCGAGCGCACCTCTTGGAGCAGCTCGACGCCATAAGCGCCGAGCTGGCACGGCTGCGCCGCCACCTGGAGGCTGACGATGCGCGCCTGGTGGAGCTGTTCGAAGAGGCTCAGGCCGTCCGCGAGCGCTGGGCCAAAGGCCGCTGATTCGA
>JBGQGS010000170.1:0-4757 GCA_041497555.1 Candidatus Dormibacteraceae bacterium
GCATCGAAATCGTCACCCGGCATGAAGCGCTTGACCGCGCGGCGCGCGAACCCCCAGCGCGGAACGTGCGCCGACAGCCATGGGCTCTGGGCGCACCACAAGAAAAGGCTCCTTATCACGCCACTTGCAAGGTTAAAGCGTGAAGTCAGTGCGCTCACAAGCCCGGGCTCGGGTACAGTGTCCCGACCATGGCCATCCGAAGCGAGCTGGCGGGGTTCAGCGACGCCCAGGCGAGGAGCGCCCTGGAGGGCTTGCCCCGGTGCGACTACGAGGTCGTGATCAAGCCCCTGCGCTACCGGTGGCACCCGCACCTCGCGGCGCGCTGCGAGTTCGAAGACCGCCGCATCGTGCTGCAGGTACCGATCCCATTCCGGCCCTTCAAAGAGCCCGTCATCTTTGCCGCCCGCCGCAAGCGGGGGCAGGGCATGCGCTTTGCGTGGGCTTCGGAGACGGTTTCCTTTCGCGGGCGCCGCGACATCCTGCGGTTCCTTTACTGCCACGAGTGGATGCACTGGTACCTGCACGAGGTGCTCGCGAAGCGATCCGCGGCCGAGACAGCTTGTGACCGCTTTGCACTCAGGAACTTTCGGCGCCGGGTTGTGACGACGCAAGACGCAGACGAAGCTCTCACCCGGAGGGGGCGCCTGGCGGCGCGCGGCTGATCGCCTTCTAGACGAAAGTCTCTCGCGGTTTGCGCAGCAGCAGAAGCACCGCATAAGAGCTTGTCGAAATCAGCCGCTTCCGATCGTCGTATGGATGAGACCGCGAAGCTGGGTCATCAATTCATGGGAGAGCGAAGATGGCGAATTTCGTCCTCGTATACACCGGCGGCGGCATGCCCGCGTCAGAAGCGGAGCGTGGAAAGGTCATGGAGGCGTGGGGCGCGTGGTTCGGCCAGCTGGGCGACAAGGTCGTCGACGCGGGCAATCCATTCGGCGAGCACGTCAAGAACGTCTCGGACGGCGGGACCGTTCACGACGGCCCGGTCGGCACCGCAGCGACCGGCTACACGATCCTCAAGGCCGATTCGCTCAACACGGCGGTGGACCTGGCGAAGGGCTGCCCCGTTCTGAAGTCCGGCGCCAAGATCACGGTCTACGAAGTCACGCCGGCGATGTAAAACCCCCTGGAGGCCGGTCGGAGGGGGCAGACGCCCCCTCCTCTCTTCCTAGGTCGAGTCCAGGTCGACGAGGGTGACCCGCTTGCTGCTGACCAGGCGTCCCCTGGCGGACGACAGGTATGTCCCCGATGTCGGCGCAACGTCGAGGTAATCTCCGCCGACCGCGATCGTCACATAACCCAGCCCGCCTCGGCTCGCGTGCGTGGGGTCGAACGTCGAGGCGATTGCGTCGCCGGTGCCGTCCTTGGCCGGCAGCACGACCTCCACCCACGCGTGCGAGCCGCCCTGTCCGAGCAGGTGGCCCGACACGTAACGTGAGGGGAGCCCGCACGCTCGGCAAATCGAGAGCATCACATGCGCGTAGTCCTGGCAGACGCCTGAGCCGAGCGCAAGCGCCTCGGCCGCGGTTGTGCGCACGCCAGTCACCCCGTGCTGGTATGTCATCGATTGATAAACCCAATCGTTGATGCTGTCCGCCAGCGGCAGCCCCCAATCGGTTGAACCCGCCAGCAATTCGGCGGACCTCCGGATGCGGTCGTCAGGGGCGGTGAGCGGCGACGGTTCGATGAGGTAGCCATCGGCGAGCCCGCCGTCCGGCAGCCGGTTGGGCTCCGCCGCGTGCCTCTCGACAGCGACCTCGGCCACGAACTCAATGCTCTCCGAGACTCGAGGGGCGAACACGTCGACGATCACGTTTCCGAAACGATCGTGCCGATTCTCAAAATGGACGCCGTCCCCTTCCGCGGACAGCTCGTGACGCAGCCTCCGCTGGTCGCCAAACCGTTCGGGCGGGATGACGACGAGCCGGTGGTTCAGCGAGCGGATCGGCTCGGAATACTCGTAGCGGAAGCTCTGGCGCAAGAGGTAGGACGCGCGACGCGCGGAAGGCCAGTCGACAGCGGACGGCTCGATCGCCATCATGAGTCCTTGGCCTTCAGGGGTCCCCGCGAAGTCACGGCCTTGCCTCTGATGCCGCGGGGTAAACGTCCGCCCAGACGGTCATCGAACGGAAGGCCGCCGGGCCGAACGTGGTGAGCATGGCCACGTCGAGGGCATCGCGACCGCGCCCGATCAGCACGCGCCCGACCCGGCGCGCGTTGTTGCGCGGGTCGAACGTCCACCAGCGATCGCCCAGCCAGACCTCCATCCAGGCAGCGAAGTCCATCGGGTCCTCATTCAGCGGCACGTACAGGTCCGGCAGGTAGCCGAAGACGTAGCGCGCCGGGAGGTTGACGGCGCGGCAGAAGCTGACGGCGAGATGGGTCAGGTCCCGGCAAACGCCTATGCGATTCTTGAGCACGTCCGCCGCGGTGGTCAACGGGTTGCTCGTGCCGTACTGGAACTGGATGTTGTCATGCACCCAGTCGCAGATCGCCTGCACCCGCGCGCCGCCTGGCGGCGTCTGGCCGAACAGCTCCCAGGCCATGCCCATGAGCTCGTCCGAAAGGCAGTAACGGCTGGGCAGCGTGAAGTGCAGCAGGTCGCCTGGCAGCTGCTCGACCGGGGACTGCGGCGCCGCGGAACCGTCAGGGTCGGGCTCGTCGGGGACCGCGCAGATCGCGTCGTAGCGCAGGACCAGGGGCCCGGAAGGCATCACGAAGCGCTTGACCGGGTTGCCATAGATGTCGGTGTACTCGTCGACGGGCAGCGGAGGTGTCGTCGACCAGGTCTCGGTGACCAGCTGGTGGCTGGCGTCGGAGCGGGGGCGGACCTGGACCGTCACGGGAGTCGGTGCGCTCACGTCGTAGCTGAACTCGCAGCCGACGCGCAGGTTGATCGGCTTCCCTGAAGTCGGTATGGCGCAGACACTATAGCGGTGGCCTCCGTGAAATCTCTTGACGCCGGCTATGAGACCAACGGTTTCTATGACGAAATGCTTGCGGCCTCAGGCCGGCCGCGACCCGCCTACCGCCGGCTCTACGAGCAGCTCAACCGGCTTGGCCCAAAGGAGCTCGCCCGGCGCCAGGACCTGGCCATGGAGATGTTCCGCAACCACGGCATCACCTTTGCTGTGTACCCGGACGCACAGGGGACGGAGAAGGTCTTCCCCTTCGACATCATCCCGCGGGTGATCTCGGCTCAAACCTGGCAGCGCCTGGAGGCCGGGCTCAAGCAGCGCCTCGCGGCCCTCAACCTCTTCCTCGAGGACGTGTACGGCCGCAAGCTCATCCTCAAGCAGCGCGCGGTCCCCCCGGAGATCGTGCTCACGAGCCCCCAGTACCTGCGGGAGATCGAGGGCCTGCCGGTGCCGCACGGAATTCACTGCCACATCGCGGGGATCGACCTCGTCCGTGACCACAAGGGCGACTTTTTCGTCCTCGAGGACAACCTGCGTACGCCGTCAGGCGTCTCGTACGTCCTCGCCAACCGCCACGTGATGAAGCGCGTGCTGCCCGATCTCTTCGCCGGCCATCCCGTGCGGCCGGTCGAAGGCTACGTCCACGAGCTGCTGCGGCACCTGCGGTGGCTGGCACCGGAAGGCGTCGACGACCCGACGGTCGTCCTCCTCACGCCCGGCATCAACAACTCCGCCTACTACGAGCACCTGTACCTCGCCAAGCAGATGGGGATCGAGCTGGTGGAGGGCACCGACCTGGTCGTCGACCAGGACCAGGTGTTCATGCGAACCACGCACGGCCTGAAGCCGGTCCACGTGATTTACCGCCGGCTTGACGACGACTGGCTGGACCCGATCTTCGGACGCCAGGAATCGCTGGTCGGGGTGGCCGGGCTGGTCAACGCCTACCGATCCGGGAACGTGGCCATCGCCAATGCGTTGGGGAATGGCGTGGCGGACGACAAGGCGGTTTATGCGCTGGTCCCGAAGATCATCCGGTACTACCTCGCCGAGGAGCCGATCCTCCCCAACGTCCAGACGTACGTCTGCGCGCTGGACGAGGACCGCCGATACGTGCTCGAGCATCTCGATCAGCTGGTGGTCAAGACCGTGGACGGATCGGGCGGTTACGGGATGCTCATCGGTCCGGACTCGACCAAAAAGGAGCGCGAGGATTTCCGGCAGCGCATCATCGCGCAGCCGCGAAGCTTCATCGGCCAGCCCGTCGTGGCCCTGTCCGTTCAGCCGATCTTCGACGCCGGCCGGCTGCGTCGCACCCACCAGGACCTGCGACCGTTCGTCCTCACCGGCCCGGAGGTTTACGTCACCCCGGGCGGCCTCACACGAGTGGCGCTAAAAGACGGTTCGCTGGTCGTGAACAGCTCGCAGGGAGGCGGCAGCCGCGACACGTGGGTCATGGCCGAAGCCGCAGCGGGAGGCTCCGATGCTTAGCCGGGCCGCCACGTCGCTCACCCTGCTGGGCCGGCATCTCGAGCGCGCCGACCATCTCGCCCGCATCCTGGGCGTGCACATCGCCCTTTCCCTGGACCGGAGCGACGAGCCGGGGCCGGAGTTCTGGACGCGGTTCATGGAGCTGGCGGGGTGGCCCGGCAGCGACACCAAGCGCCGAGACCAGGCCGTCGAGGTGGTGGTCACCGGTACGCTCGGACCGTCGATCCAGGCGAGCGTCACAGCCGCCAGGCTGGCCGCGCAGGCGGTCCGTCCCTCACTCCCGACCGAGCTGTACGAGCAGGTCAATGCGCTCCACTGGCGGGTCCAGGCACCTTCGTGGCAACCCGA
>JBGQGS010000171.1:0-4745 GCA_041497555.1 Candidatus Dormibacteraceae bacterium
GCGATGTTGGCCCTCGGCAGAACCTGCTCCTCAGCCTCGAAGAGCAAATCGAGCACCCGTGAGACCTTGCGCCTGCCATTCCTGCGCAGCCTGCGATACAGATTCGGATTGTGCTTGCCGAGGTATGCCGCGATCTCGCCGATGAGCTGCTCGGGGACGACCGCGTCGTTCCTTTCAATGAGCGTTTCCACCTGGTTCAACCAGTGATCCAGCAGCTGGATCGGGCGCCGGCGCGAACGCAGCTCATTGCGCCGACGCACAGCTTCCTCGTTTGCGCTCCGGATCATCATGTTGGCCTCTGCGAGCATTCGCGATTCACTCCCTCTCTGACGTTGGACAGTTCTGTCGCGTCGGTCTCATCGCACGCTCGCTATGACGCCAGCGGCGGCGAGCAGGAGGAGGAGCGAGATTCCCACAAGTACGGGACCCACCACCGCCAGGATTTGCTTGAGCCAGGTGATGCGGCGGCGACGGCGCAACAAGCCAAGCCTCGACTCCAGGCTCAGCAACGGGAGACTCGTGGAATGATCGTAGCTTCGTGCTCCTCCAGGGCCGGCCACAAAAAGCGAATCTGGCCGAATCCCCCTCAGCGGCCTAGCCTCGCCCGGCGGCCGTAACAAAGTCAGCAACACACTCCGGGCGATCTCGACTTACCACTCGGCTTGCCGGCGCATCTCGGGCGTCCTGCCGTCGGGGTCGTACACCATGCGGTAGAGCGGCTCGGCCCACAGCCTGGTCGTACGTGACGGCTGGATTCGGGGATGCGGCCTCACGTGCCCCGGCGGCCGCTCACCACGCGCACCGCCAAGATGCCAGCGCTCCAGCGCCTGGGCGGTGTCCCGGAACGTCGCGATCGCTTCAGCAGGATCGAGCAGGCCTCGATCGTCACCGTCCGCGCGGCCGAGGTGCTCGCGCCACAGCTGGAGGCGCAGGTCGCGGGCGTACTTCCGGGCGCCGTCCCCAAGACCGCCGGGATCGATGGGCTCCCGGACATCGTGCTCTTCATCGAGCACAGCACACGCGATCTCGGAGTCGTGGCTCCACGACCTTCGATTGAAATTGTCTGATCCGACTGACGCCCAGACGTCGTCGATGACGCTGATCTTGGCGTGAACATAAACCGGAACGCCGGCGAAATTCTCGATGTCGTAGATGGCGACACGATCGCCCGCCGCATCGAGCAGAACGCTTACCGCCTGCTCTCGCCCCACCTGGTTCGGCCGCAGAGTGAGAGCGCCCGCCTGGTCGAAAAATCTCGGAACGACCGCGATGAGGTGCAGCGACGGAGACGCCACAAGGGCGGCCGCAAAGATCTTCGCCACCTCGGTCGACCAGAGAAATTGGTCTTCGATGTAGATCAGCCGGCGCGCCCGGCCGATGGCCTTTCGGAACCCGCGAGCGACGCTGCGCTCGCCCTGGGGAGCGAATGGATAGCCCCCCCGACGGCGCGCGTAAGTGCGCAGCACCTGGACCGCGTGCGTTCCACACGGCCCGGGGTCGGCGGGCAATGGCGGCAAGATGCTCGCCTTGCGATCCGTGTGGCGCAGGAGATCGTGCACGATCCCGAGGGGATCACGGCTGAGAGGACTTCGGTCATCCCACCGTTCGCGAAAGCAGAATTCAAGGTCCCCGACCGCCGGACCGTGGATCGCGACCTGAGCGTCGTGCCAGGGAGGTGTTTGCCCATACACAGGCGCCATGGCCTGGCGCTGCCGATCGCCGGCATGGTCAGCATCGTCGCGCCGGCTGTGGCAAAGGTCGATGCCACCAACGAAGGCCACGTCAGTTTCAGCCCTTCCCGCATGGCGGATGACGATCAGCTTCTGGTGGTGAGAGCCGCCGAGCCGGACCCGCTGGTCGAGCAGGACCTCACCCCCCGCTGAGTTGAGCAGTTCTCCGAGGTGGCGGTTCTCCTTGGCGCTGAAACCGAGTCTGTCCAGGTGAGATCGCCAGAGCAGTCCTTTGACGATCACGCCGTCGCGCGCGGCGGCGGCGAGGACGGCCCCTACCTCCGAATCGGGATCGCCGGCCAGCCGTTGGTCAGGGTCGCCGCGCCAGTCTGTGAAATACAGCTGGTCGCCGGCGTTCAGCTCGCGAATTGCTTCCAACAACGCGCGGAAGTAGGAGGTCCCGTGAACGAGCGTTTCGACCCTGTTCGCGGTGCTCCAGGCCAACCCGTCCGGGCGCCGCCGGTCAAGCGCGCTGAGATCGTTGCCCCGCTCCGAGCTCGTGAGAAACCAGCTCTCCAGCACCCTGGCAGACGCCTCCTGTGGTGGCATCGCACGAAGATACCCCCGCACCCTACCCAACCGGCCAAAAGACCATGTTGCTGCGCCTGTTATGCCTCCCGGTCCATCCTCACTGACCAAATGCCGGACAAAAAGAGCGGTACGAACCACAGGCCGGTCCGCGACGTCTTGAGCGTCCAGCCACGTCGAGGCAAGGTCGATCTGGCAGCCATCGATCCGTCGGAGACCAACGGAGTCCAGCGGCACCAGGTCGATGAACGGACGCTGGCCGACGAGGAGCACATCATGTCGCTTCAGGAAAGCCTCCACGCGGAGGGCAAGCGGTCGGTGCTGATCGTGCTCCAGGGCATGGACACGAGCGGCAAGGACGGCACCATCAGGTACGCCCTCCGAGGCCTCAACCCCCAGGGGGTCAGGATCGTCTCCTTCAAAGCACCGACCCCCAGCGAGCGCCGGCACGACTTCCTCTGGCGGGTGAGACGCCAATTGCCTCGGCCTGGTGAGATCGTGATCTTCAACCGGTCTCACTACGAGGACGTGTTGATCGCCAAGGTCAGAGAGCTTGCGCCGCCCAAGGTGATCGATGAGCGCTACGGGATCATCAACCGGTTCGAGGCCGAGATCGCCAGGCACCGCACCGTGCTTGTCAAGCTGTTTCTGCACATCTCAGCCGAGGAGCAGCGAGAGCGGCTCCTGGCCCGCTTGGGCGAACCGGACAAACACTGGAAGTTCAGCCGAAACGACATCAGCGAGCGACCGTATTGGGACGACTACCAGGCCGCGTACGCAACAGCAATCGGGCGTTGTTCAAGCGCAGCCGCTCCCTGGTACGTCATTCCCGCCAACCGCAAGTGGTACCGGAACTGGGCCGTCTCGCAGCTTCTCATCGAGACGATGGAGGAAATGAAGTTGATCTATCCCAACCCGCACCTCGACGTCCGTGCGATGAAGAAGAGCCTGAAGGCGGCAGCCTGAAATGGCGACTGTCAACGCCGGAAGCAACGCCGTCAAGCGAGCTGCTGCCAACCCAATGCTCGAACTTCTGGAGCGTCTCGGCTACGTGGTTCGCGGTGCCCTGTACGCCGTCATGGGCGTGCTTGCCTTACGTATAGCGCTCAATTCGGGCGGCGGCCAGGCCACGGATCTGTCGGGAAGCCTCGTGTTCTTGGTCAGCAACCCTCTCGGAAAGCTTGTGCTGATCGTCGCCGCGGTGGGCCTGGCTGCCTACTCGTTGTGGGGTTTCACCAGGGCGATCTACGACCCACTGCACCGTGGCCGTGACGCCTCGGGCTACGCGGCGAGGCTTGGCTTCGTCACGAGCGCCCTCTCCTACGGGGCGATCGTGATCTTCGCTCTCCAGCTCCTCGCAGGGTCAGGCGGAACGGCCGGCGACAGCACCCAAAAGACGATAGCGTCGGTCCTCACCCACCCCGCCGGGGGCGGGTTGACGGTCATCATCGGCCTCGTTGCGATCGGGGTCGCCCTCGGGCAATTCCTCGAGTCCTATCGCGCGACCTTCAAGGAGGACCTCAAGGGCGCGGAGATGAGCCAGTCGGAAAGGTCCCTCGCGATCGGGTTCGGCCGATTCGGCATGTTCGCCCGCGGCGTCATCTTCCTGGTGATCGGTTGGTTCATGGTCCAGGCCGGCATCCACCACGACGCGGGCCAGGTCCAGGGCTTTGGAGGCGCGTTCCTGTTCCTGCTGGGGCAACCCTTTGGACGATTGCTGTTGGGCATCGTCGCGCTGGGCTTTGTGGCGCTGGGCCTCCACTCGTTCGCTTGCGCGCGCTGGATCCGGCTCATGGGCAGCTCAGCTTGAGCGCAATCGCGGCCGCCATCCGGGCGCCGAAAGCGACGACCTCGCCGTTTCGGTGGCCCCTTCTCGCGCTCGGCGTGCTTCTGCTCGCAATCTTCGCCGGCCTGACTATCTATGCGGCCGGCAACACCTACATGCCGTTCGACGTTTCCCTCGAGCGCTCGATCCAGGCGGTTAACTGGGGGCCGCTAGTCACCGTCTTCAATTGGTTCGACTGGTTGGAAGGCACCCGCCAGCTGTACGCCGGCATCGGAGCCATCGTCCTGGTGGCTGTGATCAACTGGAAGAAGGCGCCCCTGATCGCGGTCGGTGCCCTCGCCGGTCCGATCTACTCGATCGTCCAGGGGATCATCCAGCGTCCGCGACCCTCAGCAGACCTGGTGCACGTGGTCCGGCACACCGGCAGCTTCAGCTTTCCGAGCGGGCACGTCGTCTTCTTCAGCTGGGTCCTGGTGCTGCTCATCGTCTGCCTCGCGTTAGGCCGCCTCCCGCGAGCCCTGCTTGCAGCGGCCTGGATCGCAGTGGCCCTTGTACTCCTCGTGGATTGCATCGGGAGGATCTACCTCGGAGAGCACTGGCCGAGCGACGTCCTCGGTGGGTTGGCCCTGGGTCTGGGCTGGACCTCGCTGGCGTTGTCCGTGCCGCTGCTCTCCAATCCAGCGCTGGCGCGCAGGAAGTAA
>JBGQGS010000172.1:0-4740 GCA_041497555.1 Candidatus Dormibacteraceae bacterium
GCGGGCCTTGCGCTGCTGGACGATCCGATGGCACTCTCCACGGCGCGACGGTGGTCGGGCGCCTGGTAGGCGACCCCATTCGAAGCGCCCCCTGACAAAGCCCAAAAGTCCCGATTTCCGCAGGTCGTTTGGAGCTTGATCGGATTGCCTCGCGGTTCATCATGTAAGCATGGACAGACGCCTGGCATTGGATCAGTCGATCGAGCTGCTGTCGCCCGATGAATGCTTTCTTCTGCTGAGATCTCGAGACCTGGGCAGGATCGCGTTCGAAGTCGGGGGCCAGCCTGAGGTCTTTCCGATCAACTACGCGATGGAGGGCCAGATCGTGGTGTTCCGCACCGCTCCGGGGACCAAGCTCGACTATGTCCCGAAGGCTCGGCTCGCCTTCGAGGTGGACGACTGGGACCCCAAGCTGGGCATCGGCTGGAGCGTCGTGGTCAAGGGCCTCGCCGAGGAGGTCACCCGAAATCTGGGCCGGACAGCGGAGCATATTCGAGAAGCGCCGGTGCACCCGGTCGCGCCCGGCGAGCGCTGGCACTGGCTGGCCATCCGGCCCTTGGAGATGTCGGGCCGGCGCTTCCAGGTGCGGGCGGGGCTGCAGCGCCGCGCTCGGGACTGGCGTCGCCCCCCTCCCGGCGACTACAGGCGAGTCTGAGGTCGGTGGGCCGCGAATCGAGCGCGGACATGCAGAGGGACGCCTCCTTATTGGCCCATGGGTCCTACGCGCAGACGGCCATTCGGCTCTGATCGAGACCATGCCGGCACGGCATGCTTCTCATGGCGATCGACGTTTTGAAGGAGGTTGAACGATGGTTGTAGGCAAGGTCGGAGATCGGTTGATCATGGAGTCGGAGCGGATAGGGCAGTCGCCCCGTGAAGGCGAGATCCTCGAGGTGCTGGGTGCCGGCGAGGGCGTCCACTACCGCGTCCATTGGGAGGACGGTCACGAGAGCACGTTCTTCCCCAGCGCCGGCAGCATCACCATCGTCCACAAAGCGAAGAAGGCAGGAGTGCGCTAACGTCCGGCCCCCCCTGGGTGGGGGCTGTTCGCTTGGGAAGCCGGCCATAGTAGTCGGCGAGATCGGTGCCAGCCCCGACCGGTGATCGCCACCCCAACCGCCGTACGAGGTCCGAGGCTATACGTCGCTTGCGACTCGATCCGTCGAGCAGTAGCCTCAGGCGATGAGTGCGCGGACGCCAGCGTCGCGGCCGGTGGCCATCGCCCGCGGGGCGCGCACCAACCTCGCCCTGCTCGCGTTCCTGGCCGTCGCGTTCGTTACGGGCTGGCTCGCGTTCGCCTTCGCGACCGCGCCCGCGAGATGGTCGCTCGTCATTCACGCGGCGGGTGGCTTCGCGATTTTCGCGTTGCTGCCGTGGAAGTCGATGGTCGCGCGACGCGGACTCGATCGGCCGCGACCGGGCCGGTGGGCGTCCATCCTTTTCGGCCTGCTCGTGCTGATCTCGCTGGTGGCCGGCCTCCTCCACTCCACCGGCCTGCTCGTCGATTGGGGTCCGTTGACCGCGATGGACTTTCACGTGGGTGGCGCGATCGCCGCTGTACCGCTCGCGGTCTGGCACGTGGCCGCGCGACGTGTCCGCGTGCGCCCTACCGATGTCTCCCGGCGCAGCTTCCTTCGTGCAGGCGCAGTCATCGCCGGGGCGGCTATGGCCTATGCGGGAAGTGAGGTGGTGGTCAGGGCGACCGGAATGCCTGGCGCCGCGCGCCGCTTCACCGGCTCGTACGAGGCCGGCTCATACCAGCCAGGCCTGATGCCCGTCAGCTCATGGATGTTCGATGCGATACCGCAGATCGACCTGCATGGGTGGAAGCTGCCGGCGGGCGGGCGCGAGTGGCTGTATGACGAGCTCTTCGCCTTCGACGACCGACTGACGGCGACCCTGGACTGCACCGGCGGCTTCTACTCGACCCAGGAGTGGGCGGGCGCCCGCCTGGATCGCCTGATCGGGAAGGCGGACGGCACGGCCATCCGTGTCGCTTCGTCTACGGGCTACGACCGCCGCTTTCCGGTCGATCAAGCGAGCTCACTCTTGCTGGCCACCCGCTTCGGCGGCCGCGCGTTAGACCCAGGGCACGGTTTTCCGGCGCGCCTGGTCGTGCCCGCTGGGCGCGGCTTCTGGTGGGTCAAATGGGTGAGCGCCATCGAGGTGGACGACGTGCCTCAGTGGTGGCAGCCGCCGTTCCCGCTTCAGTAGCTTGTAACTGGCCGCTCAGCAGCGGTTTCGGTCGAAGGCAGCCAAGGGTTCCCCTGTCAGCCCGGCGCGAGTGCTGAGTCGATCCCGAACGTCTCGATGTTCACGGCGAGCGAGTCGGCCGTATTGAAGTCGGGTCTGTTGTTCCACCATTGCTCGACATATGGCGAGCTGCCTGCTGCCGAGGTGAACTGGACTTTGATGATGCTCCCCGTCGCAACCGCCAATCGGTAGTTCCCATTCGAGTCGGCCACCGTGAAGTCCAGCCCCTGGCAACATCCAGCGGTTGAATCCAAAGCCTGGACGAAGATGCCGGCAAGTGGCTGGTGCGTCACGGCGTCGATCACATGCCCATGGACGAACAGGCCTGCAGTGAGCGCCGCATCGATTCCGGACTTGTCCCCGTCCATCGTCAGGACGTCGGCGGAATCGAATGTGGGTTTGTTGTTCCACCACTGCCGAAGGTAAGCCTGGCTCCCACCCGCGTCGAAAGTGGCAAATGACACTCGGACCGAACTGCCGAGAGGAGCGACGAGCTGGTAGTTGCCGTTAGCGTCTGTAGACGTTCCGCAGCAGCCGGCGATCGCACCCGACAATTCCACGCCGATTCCGGCGATGGGCGCGTGTGTGAGGTTGTCGGTGACCTGGCCACTGACTACCGCGCCGCGGGTCATGGCCATATCGATGTTGAAGGTCTCGACGTTCGCGGTCAGGGTGTCGGCCGTGTAGAAGTCGGGCTTGTTGTTCCACCACCGCTCAAAGTAGGGTGGGCTCCCCGGACCGTACGTGGAGAATTGCAGTTTCACTGGGCCACCGGTAGGTACCAGGATCTGGTAATTGCCACCCGAGTCGGTCTGCGCGAAGGCAAGATTGTGGAATTGCACGCTGGGATCGACGGCGTTGACATTGATGCCGGCGATGGCAGCATGGCTCACCGCATCGGTCACCTGGCCGTGAACGAAGACGCCTCGGGTGAGGGCTGCATTGATGTTGAAGGTCTCGGTGTTCACGGTCAGCGTGTCGGCGGTGTCAAAGTCGGGCTTGTTGTTCCACCACTGCTCGAAGTAGGGCAGGGCATTCGGCCCGAAGGTCATGAACTGCAGCTTCACCGGGCTGCCGACGGGCACCAGGATCTGGTAGTTGCCATCTGTATCCGTCTGGGCGAAGGCGAAACCGCGACAGCAGCCGACGGTGGGATCGGTGGCGTTGACGTTGATGCCGGCGATGGGCGCATGGCTCGCCGCGTCGGTCACCTGGCCATGAACGAGCACCCCGCGAACCAGGGCAGCATTGATGTTGAAGGTCTCCGCGTTCACGGTCAACGTGTCGGCGGGGTCGAAGTCGGGCTTGTTGTCCCACCACTGCCCGATGTAGGGAGGAGCGTTCGGACCGAAGCTGAAGAACTGGATCTTGATATTGCTCCCGAGCGCCACGAACAGGTCGTAGCTCCCGTCGGCGTTGCTCTGCGTGAAGCCAACGCTGCGACAACATGGGACGCTTGCATCGTTCGCAATGACGTCCATACCGCCAATGCCCGCGTGCGAGACGGAGTCTGTCAACCGGCCGTGGATGAACACGCCCCGGAGCAACGCCACGTCGATACCGAAGGTCTCGGAGTTGACGACCAGGGTGTCGGCGGTTTGAAAGTCGGGCTTGTTGTTCCACCACTGCTCGACGTACGGGGGAGTGCCGGTCGGGAAGGCGAAGAACTGGAGCTTCACACTGCTGTGCTCAGGGACAAGGAACTGGTAGCTCCCGTTCGCATCGGTCTGGCCAAAGCCCATGCTTCGGAAGGGGCAGCAGTCGACGTTCGGGTCGACTGCGTTGATGTCGACGCCTGGAATGCCGGCGTGGCTCGCGGCATCGGTCACCTGGCCGTGAACGAACACGCCGCGAGCGAGGGCAGCATTGATGTTGAAGGTCTCAGCGTTCACAGTCAGCGTGTCGGCGGTGTCGAAGTCGGGCTTGTTGTTCCACCATTGCCCGACGTAGGGAGGAGCGTTCGGACCGAAGGTGAAGAACTGAACCTTGACGGAGCTGCCTGCAGGTACCAGGAGCTTGTAGTTGCCGCTGGAATCCGTCTGGGCGAAGGCGAGATTTTGGAATGGGCAGCAACTCACGCCAGAATCGACGGCGTTGACGTCGATTCCCTGGATCCCCAGATGGGTGACGCTGTCGGTGACCTGACCGTGAATCAAGAAGCCCGGAACGCCACGGGTCTGGGGTAGAGCGCGGAGCACCGAGAGCCGGGCGTGAAGGCCGCCGTCAGCCTGGGATGTGTTGGTGATGTAGAGGTTCTGCTCGTGAAAGACCAGGGCCGACGGCTGGTCTAGCACGTCTGGCCCCGACCCAGAGTAACGCGAGATGAGTTTGCCCTTGGAAGAGAGCTCAAAGATCTCGCTCGTGGCGGCGGCGGTGAGGAACACGTTTCCATGGCCGTCGAGAGCGATGCCATCGTCACTGAAAAGGCCGCTGCTGAAGTTCGGCGCGTCGCTGCTGGATGAGTCAGCGAACACCTGGGCCGGCCCC
>JBGQGS010000173.1:0-4665 GCA_041497555.1 Candidatus Dormibacteraceae bacterium
AATCCGCGAGCGTGCAGGCCCGCGGCCAGCTTGCCGACGCCGTCCGCGATCTGCCTGTAGGTGTAGGAGCGGCCGCTTGCGGCCTCGACGATGGCGACCTTGTCACCAAGCTTCTCCGCCCTGCCGAGGACGAACGGAGTGAGCGCCAGATCGGGGATGACTACGTCCGGATGCGGGCTCTTGAAGATCACGGCTGCAAGTTTATGCGCCGGCTTGCGTAGCCGGCTCGCTCTCGGCCGCCTGCTGCCGTTTGAGGCTGTCGGCGTTCCGGATGCCCACCGCATTCACGAATGCGCCGATGAGGAGCAGCGCGGCACCGACGAGCATCGCGAGGTGGAAGGATGAGGTCGACGCGTCTCGCACGACTCCAACGAGGTGTGGATCGGGTGGTGTGTTGAGCGGGCTCACCTGGTCGCGGAAGCTGGTCGACGAAACATCAACGCCGGGCAGGCGTAAGGCGAGTGCTGAGTAAAAGTTCGCGGTGAGGAACACGAAGATGAGCGCCCCCGCCAGTTGCGGGCCGACCCGCGAGATGGCGTTGTTGATCGCCGAACCGACACCCGAGTTACGCACCGGCACCGATGTCATCAGCGCGGTGGTCAGCGGAGCAACCATCATCATCAGGCCGACGCCGAAGAGGATCGACCCTGGCAGGAAATCGGTGAAATAGGAAAGCGGCGGCAGGTAGGTGCTCGGGTCGCCCACCTGGAGCCTCCAAGGCGTGCTGCTGCTCGGCACCCGCGCGAACCAGAGGACGCCGAGTGCCATGATCACCGGGCCGATCGCCATGAACCATCGGGGTCCGTACTTCGCGGCAAGGCTCCCGAATCGGGCCGAGAAGAAGATCAGGAAGAGAGTCCCCGGTATACCGCCAGCCCCGGCTGCCGCTGCCGTATAGCCGATGGTCCCTTGCTGGAAGAGCGCCAGGTAGTAGAAGGTCACGTAGAGCGCTCCGTAGATCAAGAGCGTCGAAAGGTTGGTCACCGCGAAGTTGCGCGAGCGAAACAGGTCCAACGGGATCAGTGGATGCTTCGAACGCTTCATGAGAATCGGCAGCGCGACTGTCGCCACCACACCAAGAGCCAGTGCAACGTATCCGATTGGGTCTCGCCAGGCCCTCTGCTGTCCGTAGATTGCGCCGAAGGCAAGGCCCCCGACCGCAAGGGCCACGACAGCGGCGCCCAGCCAGTCGAAGTTCGCGGTGGCCTTTTCGTCGCGGCTCTCCGGGACGTGATACCAGGTGGCCCAGACGGCCACGAGGATGAGCGGCACGTTGATGAGAAAGGCCGCCCTCCATGAGATGGTGTCGACCAGCAGGCCGCCGATGACCGGCCCCAGGATCGTGGTCGCGCCCGACGCGCCGGCCCACACACCGAAGGCGCGCCCCTGCTCCTCGCCTGAGAAGTTGGCCGTAAGCAGGGCCAGAGAACCCGGCACGAGCATCGCGCCCGCCGCGCCCTGGAGGATGCGGAACAGGACCAGCAGCTCCATGGTGGGAGCGAGGCCACACAGCACCGAGGTGGCGCCGAAACCTATCAGGCCATAGAGGAACATCCGCCGGCGCCCGTAGAAGTCGCTCAGCGCACCCGCGAGGATGAGCAGGGCGCTCAGCGTGAGCAGGTAAGCGTTGTAGACGTACGACTGGCCTTCCAGGACGCCCAGGAAGGAGCGCGGCAGATCGCGGCCGATCCGCGGCAAGGCCACGTTGACCACGGTCGAGTCGAGAAATACGATTCCGGAGCCGAGCACCGCCGCGACCAGGATCCAGCGTTTGGTGGTCATCAGTTTGCGGTCACCGTGACAACTTTAGAAGTCCTGGCGTCCCATGAAGTGGTCCAGCACGCCTGGCCTGGCGAGCTCGTACAGCGCGATCCGATGACCAGCGGGTGTCACGAACGACGAACATGGGCCCATCGGAATCTCCAGGCTCTGCTGCTTCTTCAAGCCCCGCCTCTTGAGCTCAGCGGTCGCCTTCCTCAAATCGTCGACGCGGTAGATGTAGATCGGGCGATCACCCTCCAGGTGGTCCGTCAGCAGGATGTGCGGCGGGCCGCCCGTCAGCTCGATCATGGCAACCCGCGCTCCCATCCCATCGATGGCAAACCCAAGCCGCCCACCGAGCACCTCCGTGAAGTAGCGCGCGTCTCTCGCGACGTCGCTGCTGGGTGTGTACAGATAGTCGAGCTGCTGAAAAGGTGTCGAGGACACTGTGGTCAGGTTAGCGAGAAGTCGGTTGCCACCTCGACGCCGTTCCGAAGCGTTTGCAGGGTTGAGCAGTAGCGCTCGGCGCTCGACAGAAGGCGCTTCGCTCGCTCGGTATCGACACCGTCTTTGACCTTGACCTGCGTGCGCATCTCGATGCCCGTTGCCCCGACCGGCACGTCTCGATCGACTCCCATCGTGCCCCGGAAGTCCCAGCGGATCCGGACGTCGACGTGCACGGACTCGAGCTCGACGCCCATGTTCGCGGCAATCGACCGGAGGGTGCTCTCCTCGCAGATGGCAAGTGCGCTCGCGAGGATGTCCCCGGAGCAAGGAGTGTCTCCGGCGCCGCCGGCGGCGGGATGGAGACCAGCGCGGATTGTCACCTCCGGGAAGTCGGCGGGCCCAACGGTGCAGTGCCTGGGATCCGAGAGGTCGCTCGGAATGCTCCGGGCCTCGGTCACGACCAGGGCGGAGGCCGGATCTGACCGGTATTTTTCTTTCAGCGGGGCTTGCACGGTGCGGAGGTCGACTGTGTATGACATCAGCACATTCTGGCGGGCTCTTGGCGGTGAGCGTTTCGGGACACTACGATGCCTCGATTGAGTCTCGAGGCGGTAGCCCCGCTGGTCGCGGCGTGCACGTTCGGCCTGATCTCCGGCTTCAACGACGGCGGGAACCTGCTGGCATCGTTCACCTCCGGCCGCGTCATAACGCCTCCGATCGCGGCGATCCTGCTGCTGGTGTGCCTGGCCGGGCCGCTCGTCCTGGGCACAGCCGTCGCGCGGACGATCGGGACGAATGTCATCGACCTGAGCGGGCAAGGGGAGCTTGGATACGTCCTGATCGTCGTGTCTCCGCTGTCGGTCGTCCTGCTGTCATGGCGCTTCGGCATTCCGACGAGCATGACCCTGGCTCTTGTCGGCGGAATGATCGGTTGGGTCCTTGCTTCTGGAGGTCACTCGGTCGTGCATTGGGGCGGCGTCGCGCGCGTCCTCATTGGAATGCCTTTGTCGGTGCTCGGTGGCGGCTTGCTCGCGCTCGTCTTGTACTGGACCATCCGCAGGTTCCTGGGTACCCAGCCACACGCCGCTCTATTGGAGCTCGCGCGGCTCCAGCTGCTGACCGCTGCAGTCCAGGCATTCGCATACGGGGCAAACGACATGGAGAAGTCGGTCGGATTGATCGCGGTCAGCCTGTCGTTTGCCAATCATCACCAGGTGATGGCGTTTTCAAGCCCGGTGCCTATCATTGGCGCATTCGGATTTTTCTACGTCGGTGCTCTCTTCGGCGGCTGGCGAGTGGCTAGTCGAATCGGGTTTGGTGTGCTGAAAGTCCGCCCGGTGCAAGCACTTGCCCAGCAGCTCGCCTCCGGCAGCGTGGTTGCGGCGCTCGCGGCCGCGGGCGCGCCGGTCAGCATGACCCAGACCATCGATGGCGGCCTCGTCGGCGTCGGTGCGGCACAGCGCGCCTCCTCGGTCCGATGGGGAATCGTGCGGGAGATGCTCGGCAGCTGGCTGTTGACGCTGCCTCTGTCCGTCCTCGTGGCAGCGGCACTGCACTTCGCAATCCGCGCCGCCGGGATAGCGCCATGAGCATCGGTCGTACCTTCAAAGCGCTCGCCAGGTCGAACGATCGACGGTTCGTTCAGCTGTTGACGGAACAGGCCGAGCTGACCGTCCGAGCGCTCCAGGCGCTCGAGAAGTTCGGCCGCCAACCGACCGCGAACAACGACTTCATCGAAGAGATCAAAGAGATCGAGCGCGAGGGAGATGCAAAGCGAAGGATCCTGATCGACGAGCTCGCGCACACGTATGCGACGCCCTTCGACCGCGAGGACCTGTTCGCACTTTCGCGCGCCGTCGACGACATTCTGGACGCCGCCAACGAGACGGCGATCGAGCTTGCGATCTACAAGATCGAGCCGCCCGAGGGTCTCCACGAGATGGCCGGCGTCCTCGTCGAAGGAGCTCGTCACATCCTCGCCTCGGTCGGCGAGCTGCTGGACCATCCCGGAGTCGCCTCCGAGCATGCCGTGAGAGCGAAGCGGTCGGAGAACCGCATCGACGGCCTCTACCACCAGGCCGTCGGCCGCCTCTTCGACAGCGGAGGTGAAATCAGCCAGATCCTCAAGTCGAGGGAGATCTACCGGCATCTCAAGAACTCTGCGGATCGCATCGACCAGGCGGCCGATGACATCTCGGTGATCGTGATCAAGCGGAGCTAGGGCGCTTCTATTTCAGAGCGTTCGGCAGTCCTGGCCTCCAGAGATCCGCGGTCTGGACGACGATCACCGCGGCGATCACCAGCACTCCTCCCAGGACCTGAACGATGGACAACTGGTCGCCCAGCAAGACCACCGCGAGCAAAACCGTGACCACCGGCTCCCACGTGCTGAGCAGCGCCGCGCGGGCGGCGCCGACGCGTGGCAGCCCGGCCAGGAAAAGCGAGATCGCCACCATC
>JBGQGS010000174.1:0-4630 GCA_041497555.1 Candidatus Dormibacteraceae bacterium
ACGTCGGGGAGGCGGCGCGGGGTCCCGCCGAGACCGAGCACGAGCGCATCAAACGCGATCTCGCCACCGCCTTCCAGGGCCAGCCTGCGCCCGGAGAGGGAGCCACCGGTGGCACGCCGGTCCAGCTGCAGCTCGATTCTCTGCTTCCCGTATTCGGCCTCGTCGTGCAGAAACACCTTGGGCAGCTCGACTTCGCCGCGGAGTAACTCTTTGGAAAGGTAAGGGCGGTCGTAAGGGCGATCATGGTCGGCGCTGACGATCGTGACCTCGCCGTCGAAACCGCGCTTACGAAGCGCAAATGCCGCCGCGTCGCCGGCTCCTCCACCACCCACGATGACAACTCGCTTCACCGCCATGCAATCGACCTCCGCTGAAATTGAGGAGATGTCAGACGATACGCGCGACGGGATGCATCCAGTGGTGTGGATCGGGTGCGGCCCCGCGCTGGATGTCGACGAGCGACTGCCGCAGGCGCATGGTGGTCTCGCCAGGCTTACCGTCGCCGATCGTCCACGAGCCGTGTGCCGACTTGACGGCGCCCACCGGCGTGATTACCGCTGCGGTGCCGCACGCGAACACTTCGGTCAGGGAACCATCGGCGCAGCCCGCCCGCCACTCTTCGGTGCTGATCCTTCCCTCATCGGCCCTGAAACCGAGGTCTGCGGCCAGCTTGAGGAGAGCGTCACGCGTCACTCCCGGGAGAAGTGTTCCGGTCAGCGCCGGCGTCAACAGCCTGGCATTGCGCCCGCTCCCGTACACGAAGCAGAGGTTCATGCCGCCCATCTCCTCGACCCACCGGTGCTCGAGCGCATCGAGCCAGACCACCTGGTCGCACCCCTGCTCCGCCGCCTGGGCCTGCGCGAGCAAGCCGCCGGCGTAGTTGCCCCCGGTCTTCGCTTCGCCGGTGCCACCGGGCGCCGCCCGGCTGAAATCTTCCGAAAGCCAGACCGTGACCGGCTTGACTCCGCTCGGAAAGTAAGATCCGGATGGCGATCCGATCAAGAGGAAGGTCACCTCGGTGGAGGGATGCACGGCGAGGTTGACCTCGCTCGCGTACATGAACGGTCGCAGGTACAGGCTGTGCTCCGGCGCGCCCGGAACCCACTCGCCATCGATCCTCAGCAGCCGCTCGATGGCCTCGATGAACACGCGCTCCGGCAGCTCCGGCAGTGCCAGTCTTCGCGCTGAACGGCGGAACCGCGCGGCGTGAGCGTCGGGCCGAAAGACGGCGATTCCTCCGCTTTGCTGTCGGAACGCCTTGAGACCTTCGAAGACGGCTTGCGCATAGTGAAGGACCGAGACCCCCGGATCGAGCTGCAGGGGCGCGTAGGCATGGAGTTGAGCGTCATGCCAGCCGCGCTCGCGGTTCCAGTCGATGCGAACCATGTGCTCGGTGAAGAGCCGCCCGAATCCAGGGTCGGCGAGCAGCCGCTCCCTCGCCTCGGGCGCCACCCGATGAGCGGCCGGCGTGACAGTGAATTCCAGGGCCGCAGTTTCGGTGCTCACGATGTGAGAAGCGTACCTAGCCGTTCACCAAATCGACGTGGCGGAGTTGGCTCGCTACCATCACCGATGGACATGGTGCCAAAGGGTGGACCGCCGAAACGCCCCGTGGGGGCGGATCGCGGCTCGCTTGGCCTCCCGTCGAACATCGCGGCCTGCCTGTTCGATCTCGATGGAGTGTTGACACAGACGGCCAGGGTCCACGCGAAAGCGTGGAAGGTGCTGTTCGACGCATTCCTCAAGGCACGTGCGGAGAGAACCGGAGAAAGGTTCCGACCGTTTGAAGAAGTCAGCGACTACGACGAATACGTCGACGGCAAGCCCAGGGAGGAGGGCGTTCGCTCCTTTCTCGCGGCCCGACAGATCAGCCTGCCGGAAGGGTCGGAGCAGGATCCGCCGAAAGCCGAGACCATACATGGGCTCGGAAACCACAAAGACCAGCTCTTCCTCGAGATGATTCGGGCCGATGGCGTCGAGGCGTTCGAAGGGTCCGTCCGGTATCTGCATGCCGCCCGTAACGCGGGGCTGAAGCTGGCCGTGGTCTCCTCGAGCAAGAACTGCAGCGAGGTTCTTCGAGCCGCTCGGATCCACGGCATGTTCGACGCGGAGGTCGACGGCAACATCGCCCATGCCAAGGGGTTGGCAGGAAAGCCGGCGCCGGACACCTACCTCGAGGCGGCTCGGATGCTGGGCACGACGCCGCCGCGGTCCGCCGTCTACGAGGATGCCCTGGCGGGAGTGGAAGCCGGTAGGGCCGGTGGGTTCGGCCTGGTCATCGGCATCGACCGGGTGGGCCAGTCGGCAGCCCTTCGCGAGCAGGGAGCTGACGTGGTCGTCAAGGATCTTGTCGATCTGATGAAGCCGATTTGATCCACAACGAGGGCTTTCCTTGCGAGCCGTGGGCGGTGCGGGAGATTGACCTGAACCTGGACCTCCTTGGCCAGACAGAGTCGATCTTCGCGCTGTCTAACGGACATATCGGATGGCGGGCAAACCTCGACGAGGGCGAGCCTCACGTGCTCATGGGTTCCTACCTCAACGCGGTCTACGAGGAGATCCCGCTGCCCTATGCCGAGACGGCGTATGGCTATCCGGAGGCTGGACAGGCAATCGTCAACGTCACCGACGGCAAGATCATCCGTCTGCTCGTCGACGACGAACCCTTCGACCTCCGCTACGGGAAGCTGCTCTCGCACGAACGGGTTCTCGACCTGAAAGCCGGCGTGCTCAGGCGCACGCTCGAGTGGGAGTCGCCGGCGCACCGCGTGGTCAGGGTCCGCTCGACGCGCCTTGTCTCACTCGTGCATCGCGCACTCGCTGCCATCCTTTACGAGGTCGAGCCGATGGACGGACCGGCGGACTTCGTCCTTCAGTCCGAGCTCGTGGCCAACGAGCCGGTGGGCAACCTCGGCATCAAGGATCCGAGAGCGACTGCCATTATCGAGTCGCCCCTTTCATCCCGGTTCTTCACACATGAAGGTCAGCGCGCAATCCTCATCCACGCCACAAACAAGAGCAAGCTCACGGTTGCGGCCGGGATGGACCACCTGGTCAAAGCTCCACGTGGCAGCCAGGTCACGTGCGACAGCGGTGAGGACCAGGCGCGGTTGACGGTGACGGCGCGCGCGGCACGTGGTCAGCGGTTGAGCCTGGTGAAGTTCGTCGCCTACGGTTGGTCAAGCCAGCGATCGGCGCCGGCCCTGCGGTCGCAGATCGAAGGAGCCCTCGCGACCGCGCTCGACCACGGCTGGCAAGGCCTGGCTGCCGCGCAGCGCGATTACCTGGCCGAGTTCTGGGCTCGCGCCGACGTCGAATTGAAGGGCGATCCCGAGGTTCAGCAGGCGATCCGGTTCGCCCTGTTCCACGTGCTGCAATCGGCCGCGCGAGCCGAGCAGCGGGCAATCCCAGCCAAGGGTCTGACCGGGCCGGGCTATGACGGGCACACATTCTGGGACACCGAGACCTTCGTCCTCCCCGTGCTCACATACACAGCGCCGTCTGCGGCTGCCGACGTCCTACGATGGCGCTACAAGCTCCTCGACCTGGCGCGCAAACGCGCGCGAGATCTCGGGTTGAAGGGAGCGGCGTTCCCATGGCGGACGATTCACGGCGAGGAATGCTCTGGTTACTGGCCGGCCTCGACCGCCGCCTTTCACATCAATGCCGACATCGCGGATGCCGTGCTGCGCTACGTAAGCGCGACGAGCGACGTGCTGTTCGAGCAAACGGTGGGAGTCGAGCTGCTGGTCGAGACGGCAAGGCTCTGGATCTCGCTGGGACACCACGACCGGAAGGGCCATTTCCGTATCGACGGCGTCACCGGCCCGGACGAGTACAGCGCGGTGGCGGACAACAACGTCTACACGAACTTGATGGCGCAGCGGAATCTCCTCGCGGCCGCCGAAGCGGTCGGGCGTCACAGCGATGTCGCTGATCGGCTCAAGGTGCGCGCCGGCGAGGTTAGAGCGTGGCGCAAGGCGGCAGAGCACATGTACATCCCTTACGACGAGACGCTCGACGTCCATCAGCAAGCGAGCGACTTCACCGAGCACGAGCGCTGGGACTTCAGCCGCACCAAGGCCGACCAGTACCCGCTGTTTCTTCACTTCCCCTACTTCGACCTCTACCGAAAGCAGGTCGTCAAGCAGGCGGACCTGGTCCTGGCGATGCACCTCCGTGGTGATGCCTTCACCGCCGCGCAGAAAGCCAGGAACTTCGCCTACTACGAGGCCATCACCGTCCGCGATTCATCGCTTTCCTCATGCACGCAGGCGATCATCGCGGCCGAGGTCGGCCACCTCCAGCTGGCTCACGACTACCTGGGTGAGGCTGCGCTGATGGACCTGAACGACCTCGAGCACAACGTTCGCGATGGTGTTCATATGGGTTCACTGGCCGGAGCGTGGCAGGCGGTGGTCGCCGGGCTAGGCGGCATGCGCCACCACGGGAACTCGCTTGGCTTCGCTCCGCGCCTACCGCCTGGGATTCAGCGCCTGACTTTCCGGATGACCTTCCTCGATCGCCTGCTCAAGGTGACCATCAACCGCAGCCGCGTCACATACACCCTGGTCCAGGGCAAGCCGTTGACGTTCGCCCATCACGGCAAGGATTTGCGACTGACGACCCG
>JBGQGS010000175.1:0-4627 GCA_041497555.1 Candidatus Dormibacteraceae bacterium
CCAGATGGTTCCTTCTCATCGACAGGCCGGCTCTGCCGGCGTGTCTGCTCATCCTCCGGGGGATGGGATTTTCGGAATAGTTGCTCCCCGCTACGATTGGCAGTGATCAGAAACAAAGTTGCGGCCGGGCAAAGCCCGGCCGCCCTGCAACGCTAGCTACCGCTTGGCTCGCGAGGTCTTCCGGCTCACGGAAGCCGCGCTGTCGTACTTGAAGGAGACGTTCAGCCGGATCCGGTAGCTCGCGACTTTGCCGTTCTCGATGGTCAGGTCCTGCCTCACGACCTCGGCGACGCGGAGGTCGCGCAGCGTCTTTGATGCCGTCTCGATGGCGCTCTTCGCGGCCGCCTCCCACGACTGGGTGCTGGTCCCTACCAGCTCGGTCACCCGATAGACGCTGTCGGCCATTGGTTCTTCCTCCCTAAATGCCTGAGGGGGCGTCCCCTCTGGCGCTTCGCGCCACCTCCCCGCGGGCGGGGAGGTGATTATCTATTTTGCGGAGCTCGGGCAGCGCCTCGGCCACCTTTCCCGCCAGCGCCTCGGGTTGCTCGCCGCGCAGGTAGATGACCTGCTCCGTGACGCCCAGCTCGAGATACTGCGCGCTCAGCTCGAGCAGCTGACGGCGATCCTCGCCGTCCCAACCAAACTGGATCGACCGCCGGACGTCGGACGGGTTGCGTCCTACCGCGCCGCAAGCCTCCTCGAACATCGGTGCGAGCTCCTTGACCCGGTCGGGGTCTCCGCCCGCGATGTTCCAGACGTCGCCGTAGCGCGCGACGAGCCGCAGCGTGGTCGCGCCCGAAGCCCCGATCCAGATCGGCGGGTGCGGCTTCTGGATCGGCTTCGGGTTGGCGATCGCGTCCTTGAAGTGGTAGTAGCGGCCGTCGAAATCCGTGCGCTCCTCGGTCCACAACGACCTGATGATGCGTAGAGACTCGCTCAGCCGGCCGACCCGATGGTCGAGGCCATCGAACCCATACATCTCGTGCTCGATCTCAGCCCAGGCGGCGCCGATGCCGAACTCGAGCCTTCCGTTGGACAGGTGGTCGACTGTGACCGCGGACTTGGCCAGGAGCGCAGGGTTTCGGTAGGTGTTGCCGGTGACAAGGCAGCCGATCCTCACCCGCTTGGTCGCCTCGGCCATCGCCGCCTGGAGCGTCCAGCCTTCGTAGATCGGCCGGTCCGGCCCTCCGCCACCGATCGACGCCAGGTGATCGAAGTCCCACACGTGGTCGAAACCTGATTCGTCGGCGATGCGCCATACGGCGCGCAGCGCCTCGAGATTCGTGTCCTGGCCCGAAAGCTTCAGCCCGAAGCGCAGTGGATGCGTCATGAGGTGCAGGTTACAGCGCCTGAGTGCCCCGCCTCCGAGGGTCCTTGCGTCGGGACAATCTAGTGGAAGCGGGTCGGCCGGACGCGGATCGCGACGTGGTACAGGACCGAGAAGGCCCTCGGAGTCCAGTCGTAGCCCTTCATCAGCTCCCGGTACTTGCGGACGTAGGCCGGCATCTTGTAGGCGGGTGCGTGGCCGGCCACGACCTTCGCAGTGCCGTCGACGCGGACGACATCCTCGCCTTCCGGATTGGTGTTCAGGTGAAGGTTGACATTCGAGTTTGCCTCGATGTCGCGCACCTTCTGGCCGGGGACCGAGTAGATCAGGAAAGAATCGCCGTCCCACCAGAACCACACCGGCACCGCGTGCGGCCGTCCGTCGCGTCCGCTCGTGACGAGCCAGATGGCGAGGTCCTTCTTGAGGCGAGACTGCGCGTGCTTGTCGGGCACTCCCATTAGTTTGCCGTGTTTCGGATCGTGGCAAAGTAGAACCAATGAAGAAGACAGAGGCGGCGATCAAAAAGACAGAGGCGGAGTGGCGGCGCGACCTGACGCCCACACAGTTCCACGTGCTGCGCGAGAAGGGCACGGAGCGGCCGTTCACCGGAGAGTACTGGGACACCAAGACGCCGGGCGCCTACCTGTGCGCGGGCTGCGGCGCCAAGCTCTTCGAGTCAGAAACCAAGTTCGACGCGCACTGCGGCTGGCCGAGCTTCTACGCCCCGGTAGACGATGCGCCGGTCGCGGAGCATGTCGACGACAGCCATTTCATGACCCGGACCGAGGTCACCTGCGCCAACTGCGGGGGTCATCTTGGCCACGTCTTCGACGACGGGCCGCAGCCGACCGGCCTTCGCTACTGCATCAACTCGGCTTCGATCAAGCTCGAACCCAAACCCCGCGAGTAGCGTCGCGCGAGGACTCGCCCGACCTCCGCTCGCACAGCCGCCGACGCCAGGCCGCGGACAGCGACGGTGGTTCTGCGACGGACGACATCCTCAACGGTGGTCGCCCACTCGTGCTCCACGGCGTGGTAGACCTGCGCCCAGACGTCTGGACCCTTGGGATGGATGCGATCCAGCGCATCGCGATGCAGCCGGCGCTGCCGCAGAACCACCAACGAGTCGCGGCCATAGATCCGCGTCAGGTGCGTGACGACGTCTGGATCGGTGTCACGGTCGGCAGAGTCCAGCAGTGCGGGACTGGCCTGGGGCAGCGGAACACCGTCGAGCCGCAGGTCCGACAGCCGCGGCTCCGGGAGCCGTCGCAGGGCCTCGACGGCGATCCGGCGATGGGTGGTCAGCTTGCCGCCGGCGATCGACACCATGCCAAAGCGGCCGGTTCGAACCAGGTGCTCGCGGCGCGCGTTGGCAGTGGTGTCCCCGCCGAGCGGCAGCACCCGCAGGCCCGCGAACGAGAAACGCACAGCACCAGCTCGAACCATCTCCCGGGGCAGCGCCACCGACGCCTCCGCCAGCACCTGTGCCACGTCCGACGAGTTCACGGCGCAATCGGCGGGATCTCCTTCGTAATCGGTGTCGGTGGTCCCCAGCATGAGCATCCCCTGCCATGGGAGCGCCATGGTGACGCGGCCGTCTTCGACGGGCACCACGAGGCCTGCCCGCCACTCTGACTCCGGCTCGAGCAGCAGGTGGACCCCCTTGCTGAGGCGAGCCATCGGCTCGCAGGCCGGATCTTCCAACTGCCTGACCCGGTCGACCCACGGGCCCGCCGCGTTAATGACGTATCTGCATCCGACCTCGACGACTCCCTCCTCATCACGCCCCTGGATCGAGGCCCTGGCGAGCCGCCCGCGCGGCCGGCCGAGTCCGATCACGCGGGCGTGATTGAAGACGGTCACTCCAAGGTCGGCCGCCGCGGCCACAGTGGCGAGGACGAGGCGAGCGTCGTTGGTCTGGCCCTCGTCGAAAAGCCCGCAGACGCTCAGCCCGTCGGTCCGCAACGGAGGAACGCGGCGCTGTGCCGCCCGCGCACCCACGAGGGCGACCCCTGTCCCGCGAAATCCGCAAATGGCGCCGTAGGCCAGAACGCCGGCTGCCGCCATCACCGGGCCCTTGGGTCCTCCTCGGTATGCGGCCAGCACCATGGGCATCCGGCGCACCAGGTGCGGCGCAACCTGGCCCATCAGAGCTCGCCGCTCTCGCTGCGACTCCCACACGAGTGGGAGGTCACCCATAGGCAGGTACCGGAAGCCGCCGTGGATCAGCTTGGAGGAGCCGCTGGACGTGGCTCCGCCGAAGTCTCCGGCGTCGACAAGCGCCACCGTGAGGCCCGCGCGCGCCGCCTCGAACGCAATGCGGCTGCCAATGATTCCGGCGCCGATCACCAGCACATCGAAGATGCCTCTGCCAAGGCGGTCCCACTCCTCCGCCCGTGACGCGGTCATGCCCGCCTCGGTCCGTGGCGCGCAGCCTCTGCCCGTACGGCCAGGCTCGAAGTCGTCCCGGCGATCGTCGCCACCAGGCGTGCCAGCGAGAGGCGCGGCAGCTCGGGGTAGGCCGGCAGGAAGACCAGGCTGCGCATCATTCGTCGAGCCGCGTCGGGCTCTGACTCGGGCCGCTCCGCCGGCGCAGCTACCACCGTCACGCTGGACGCGCCGCGGGCTGCGTCGAAGCCAGCCCGACGACACGCCCGGATCAGCTGGTCAGGCTGGGAGGAGACAACGGGAAAGAGCCAATGGGTGCGCCGCTCCATCCGGCGACCCGGAATTTCAATGTGATCGGAAGCGTGGCCGCTGAGCCATTCGCCCGCCTGCGCTCGCCGGCTGAGGCGTGCGCCGTCGAATGTGCGCAGCCGGTACGCCAGTGTCGCCATCAGGGGCGCTGACGGCTGGACCTCCAGCTGAGGGAGCAGCTGGCCCGGACGGAAAGCGCGGACGGAGCTGTTGACGAGTCGGTCGAAGTCGCGCCCGAGCGCCCGGTGGCTGCGAGCCAAGAGTCCGTATGCGAGCGGGCGGGTGACTAGGCAGAAGGCGAAGAACTTGAGGACATTGGCCGCATAGGCACGTCGCGCCTGTCGGCGCCAGCCGCCTTGCGTCGTACGCATCCGCTGCAAGAGCGAAGCGTCTTTGACCTTGAGCAGCCCACCGCCCAGGGCCGTGCACGTCTTCAGGACGCCAAAGCTGTACATGGACAGGTCCGCGCTCTGGTCACCGGAGTCACGCGGGCCGGTCAATGCTTGGGCGCAGTCCTCCCAAAGAAGCAATCCATGGCCCTTCGCGAATGCCGCGAGCGGCTTCATGTCAACGCGACCACCAAAGAGGTGGGCGATCAGGACG
>JBGQGS010000176.1:0-4532 GCA_041497555.1 Candidatus Dormibacteraceae bacterium
CGGTCGCGTGCCGACGATCTACTCGCGATCCGGGCCCATCGGAGAGTGTGGTGCGGACAGGGTCGACTCGGCTCGGCATGAGACTCACGATTAGAAGCCTAAGCCTGGCCACAGCGAGAAAGGGTCTACCCGAGTAGCGATGCAGCAACGGCGTAGCAACCACCTTGCCCTGCCGATGAGCCGAGCTACAGTGAGCCCATGCTCCCGGTTGCGGTCAAGCTTTCAGCCGCCTCCGGTCGGCTCGGCGACTACCTGGCGGATGTGACCGCACTCGAGGCAGCTGGCGCGCACGCGATCTGGCTCGACGCCAGGACCGAGGCATCTACCGAACCCTGGATTCTTTTGGGAGCCATGGCCGCCGTCACGTATCGCGTCCGGCTCGGCATCAACGTTGGTTCCGCGGCGGGTTGGCCGGCCGCGGTGGACACCCTCGGACGGTTGAGCGGTGGTCGGGTCGTGGTGGGCGTGCCGCCGGGCCGTGAACCGAAAGCGCTCGTCGAACAGTTGAAGACCTGGCGCTCCGCTCCACTTCCACCGTCGATCCTCATCATCTGCGGCACGTATGGCGAGGCTGGGCGGTCGGCGCTCGTGGCGGACGGCGTCGTCCTGCCCGGGAGCGATGAAGACGCGCGCAAGCTGCGCGCGGAGCGTTCCCAGGACGGTGAATTCGAGTTGTGGGTCGATGCACCCGTCCCGTCCGGCAGGGCGGGATGGGCGAATATGCTCGCCGGTTTAGAGGCCGCCGGAGCGACCGGCATCATCGTTCCCTGGGATCCGCGACTCATCGACCTGCTGCGGAGCGGAGGCGAGCCGGACGATCGAACGGACTTGCTGATCGCCACCGGCTGATCGACGCGGGGGAAAGCAGTAAGGGCCTAACTTGACAGTTGGCCTGCCGTGAGTTAGCTTCGGCCTCGTTCTCCTCTGGCTGCATCGGAGGTTAGCGATCCAGACAGTCACTCGTCGCGACGTTCTGAAATTTGGCGTTGCCGGGGCCGCCGCCGTCGCGGCGACCGGGCTCGGCTTTGATGTCGCGTTCGCCGAGTCCACCAAGGTCAAGCAAAGCCTGCGGATCGCGGGCGCCAAGGAGTCGCACTCGATCTGCCCCTACTGTGCGGTCGGCTGTTCCCTGGTCGCGTTCACGCGCCAGAACTCGGACGGCAGCGTGCAGCTGCTGCAGATCGAGGGTGACCCCGACAGCCCGGTCAACGAAGGCCGCCTATGCCCAAAGGGCGCGACGGCGATGCAGCTGGCGATCTCGCCGCGCCGCGTCGAATCGCCCCAATACCGCGCCCCGGGCGCAACGGGCTGGAAGAGCGTCTCCTGGGACTTCGTCATGGGCAAGATCGCCCAGAACATCAAGGCGTCGCGCGACGCCACGTTCGTGACAGTGGACGGAAACGGCAACACCGTCAACCGCACCGAAGGCATTGCCTTCGCGGGCGGCGCCGCATTCAGCTCGGAGGAAGGCTACTTCGCCACCAAGCTGATGCGGAGCCTGGGACTGGTACACCTAGAACAGCAGGCCAGGGTTTGACACGGCCCCACGGTGGTCAGTTTGGCCGCCACATTCGGAAGGGGAGCGATGACAAACCACTGGCGCGACATCAAGAATGCCGACCTCATCCTGATCAACGGCGCCAACCCCGCCGAGGCCCACCCGGTCGGCTTTCAGTGGTTCATGCGGGCCAAGCTCGACCGGGGGGCCAAGATCATCCACGCGGATCCGCGCTTCACGCGCACCTCCGCCGTCGCCGACATGTACCTGCGCATCCGCACCGGCTCCGACGTGGCGTACTTCGGCGGCCTCATCAATCACGTCCTGCAGAACAACCTCTTCCACGACGAGTACGTGCGCAACTACACAAACGCCTCGTTCATCGTCAAGCAGGGATTCGATTTCAAGGACGGGCTCTTCTCGGGATACGACCCCGCCAAGCGCACTTACGACATCAGTAGCTGGAGCTACGAGCTCGGCAGCGACGGATTCGCGAAGCGTGACATGGCACTCCAGCACGAGCGCTCGGTCCTCCAGCTCATGAAGGCACACTACTCGCGGTACACGCCGGATGTCGTGTCGAGCATCACGGGCATCCCCGTCGACCAGTTCAACAAGGTGGCAGACCTGGTCGGCCAGATGGGCAAGCCCGACAAGGTGATGACCATCGTCTATGCGGTCGGCCTGACGCATCACACGACAGGCGGGCAGCTGATCCGCTCCGGGGCAGTCTTGCAGCTGCTGTTGGGCAACATGGGACGGCCCGGGGGCGGCATGAACGCCGAGCGCGGCCACGCGAACATCCAGGGCAACACCGACCACGCCATCTCGTGGGAGATCCTTCCCGGCTACTTGAAGATCCCCGCGCCGGGCCAGAAGAATCTCGACGATTACGTGGCACAGAGCGCGCCCAAGAAGTCTGATCCCAACTCGTGGAACTTCTTCGGCACCAACTATCGCAACTTCATGGTCAGCACCCTCAAGGGGTGGTACGGCGATGCCGCCACCAAGGCCAACGAGTTCGCGTTTGACTACGTGCCCAAGCCGGGCCAGAACTCGTCGTGGATGTCGATCTATGACCAGGCGCTCAAGAACAAGATGGAGGGCCTGATCCTGTCAGGTATGACCGCCGCAAGCATCGGCCCGGATTCCAACCAGGTGCAGCAGGCGCTTTCAAACCTCAAGTGGATGGTGGTGATGGATGCCTTTCCGACCACCAGCTCTGAGTTCTGGCACGCGCCAGGAACAGACGCAAGCCAGGTCAAGACCGAGGTCTTCATGCTGCCGACCACCCACTGGATCGAGAAGGACGGTTCGTTTGTCAACAGTGGGCGCTGGTCGCAGTGGAAGGACCAGGTCCTTCCGCCACAGGGCCAGGCCAGACACGATCACTGGATCATGAGCGACATCTTCAATCGTGTGAAGGCGCTGTACCAGCAGCAGGGCGGCAAGTTCGCCGACCCCATCCTGCACCTGACGTTCGATTACAAGGACCCGCTCAAGCCGGAGCTGGACGAGATCGCCAAGGAGATCAACGGCAAGGATCTGACCACGGGCAAGCAGATGACAAGCTTCGCCAACCTCAAGGCCGACGGCACGACGACGACCGGTGACTGGATCTACACCGGAAGCTACCTGGACTCCGGGAACTTGATGAAGCGCCGCGGCGGCATCCAGGACCCTGCGACGAACGACCCGACCGGGATGGGCTTCTACGCCAACTGGGCCTGGAGCTGGCCGCTGAACCGTCGCGTCATGTACAACCGGGCCTCGGCCGACGTCGACGGCAAGGCGTGGGATCCAACGCGGCCCGGGATCACCTGGAACGGGGCCAAGTGGGTGGGCGACGTGCCCGATTACCCCGCGACGATGGATCCCCATGATCCAAAGGCGTATCTGCCTTTCATCATGAACGGCGAGGGTGTCGGCCGGCTGTTCAGCAACAGCATGATCGATGGCCCGTTCCCCGAGCACTACGAGCCGGTCGAGTCACCGGTGGCAAATCCGCTCCATGCAAACAACTCCGCATCGCCGGTCGCCTTTTTCTATGACAAGGCCGCCGGACGGCCTGACCGCTTCGGCACCGCAACTGACTTCCCTTACATCGCCACCAGCTACCGGCTGACCGAGCACGAACACTACGTCACGCAGCACGTTCCTCACCTGGTTCAGCTGCAACCCGAGCCCTTTGTGGAGATCCCATGGGAGCTCGGTCAGGCCAAAGGCATCAAGACTGGCGACAAGGTCCGGGTTTCGTCCAAGCGCGGCAAGGTGGAGGTGCTCGCGGTGGTGACCAAGCGCCTCGGCTCGATGACGGTCGCTGGGCAGAAGGTGTTCCAGATCGGCATCCCCATCCATTGGGGCTACGTCGGCATCGCCGCCGATCGTGATCCGGGCCACGGCCGGTACTGGCTGGCCAACGCCCTTACGCCTTTTGTCGGAGATGCGAATGCGCGCACGCCCGAGTTCAAAGCCTTCCTGGTCAACCTGGAGAAGATGTAATGGCGCAGGCAGCCGTTTCCGCCGGACCTTGGACGGATCGGCGCCGCCGAGCTGCCGAACTACGGCGCCGATATACGTTCGCTGGCCAGCTGCTTGACTTCCATGGTGCCCTTCTGAGCATGCAGGAGCAGGCGTATGAGGCAGCGATCGCGGCGAGGCCCTCTGCTCGCGATCTAGTCGCATATGTGGCCGAGATGGTGGTGCCGGCAGTCGTGGATGTGAGCATCGCCGCAGGGCCCCAGAACCTGCGCGAGGCCGTGGCGAGTCGCCTCGACAGCGCCGATCCTCGCGACTTCGTCGCCGCCTGGATCCGGGGTGAAGAGCAGGTCTTGGTCGACCGGTATCTGGCGCGCGCGTCTTTAGGCCCGGTGCTCGAAGCGTTGGGGCCCGGGGCGGCGGCTTCCTGTATCGGGGTGCATGACTTGCGACACTGCCCGACCTGCGGAGGACCTCCTCAGCTCAGCTACTTCGCGCTCCCGGGTGAAGACCTTGCCGCCGGCGGCCGTTTTCTCCTCTGCGCGCGCTGTAGCAG
>JBGQGS010000177.1:0-4518 GCA_041497555.1 Candidatus Dormibacteraceae bacterium
CGGCGACCTGTTCAGCGCCAGGCCGGTCGAGTCTGTCGTGGCGGAGATGCGCGAGATTGCAGAGCTCGGCTACGACCACATCTGGATGTCAGACGATCTCTTCACGCTCAACTACAAGCGGACGTTCGAGCTTGCGCAGGCAATCGAGGCGGCACACCTTCCGCTCACGTGGGAATGCCTCAGCCGAGTCACCCACGTCGACCGAGCGCTTTTCGAGCAGATGCATCGCGCGGGGTGCAAGCGCATCTTCTTCGGCATCGAGTCGGGCGATGAAAAGGTGCTCAAGGAGATGAAGAAAGGCATCACGCCGGAGCAGGCGCGAGCCGCCGTCGAGGCTTGCGTCGCTTCCGGGATCAAGGCCGCCGGCTTCTTCATGGTCGGGTATCTCGGCGAAACGACCGACTCGCTCATCCGGAGCATCAACTTCTCGAGCAGCCTTCCGCTGGACTACGTCAGCTACACGATCGCGTACCCCCTGCCCGGCACCGGCTTCTACGAGCGTGTGCGCGAGCGCCGCCAGCACGGCGAGTGGCACAAGGTGCGCCACAACAGGTTGCTGTTCAACACCGACTTCTCGGAGCAAAAGCTCCGGGCGGCGATCCTGAAAGGTACGATCCAGCACCGTCTCAACCGGATGCACCTGCGTCCGGCGGCCAGAGCGTTCCAGCTCGCCACCGATCCAGTGCTACGCGCGCTCAGGTAGCGGCCGCACTGCTGGGCCTCGTGGCGGCCTGCGGTGGCTCAGCCCCGGCGGCCCCTGCACACGGTTATCCCGAGTCGGGTCTCGTGCTGCTCTCGCTCCAGGACGGATCCCCGCGAGGTTCGGCTTCAGTCGGAACGGACGCGGTTGCGGTGATCGTCTCGGAAGACGGCGGGACGGCGTATCTCGCGGACAGCGCCCCAGGTGACGTTTACGCGGTGCGTCTCCCTGGTCTCCAGGTGGCGTGGAAACAGCATGTCGGGGGCGCGCCCTTTGGACTGCTGCTCCACGGTGGACGCCTTTTCGTCAGCCTATTCGACGGCGCTTCGGTGGTTGAGCTCGACCCTTCGAGCGGAAGAGAAGTCGCCACACATCCAGTCCCTCAAGGTCCTGCCGCAATGACAACCGATGGAGCCGGTCACGTCGTCGTGGCGGGCACGCGGGGACAGCTGAACGTCATCGACGGCGGGCAGCTGGCCGCCGGCAACGGTTTCGGCGTCGCCTACGCCGGTGGACAACTATGGAGTGCCGACTATGAGCGAGCCGAGCTCGTGCCTGCGGGCGACGATCATCGAGTCGGCCTGCCGTTGCCGCTGTTTCCGTTCTGGCTTGCGCCGGGAGCGGGTGACACGCTCCTGATCGCGGCCGAAGGCGGGTCGGAAGACACCGACCCCGGCGGCGTGTTCTCCTTCGACACGATGACCGGCGCCTTCAATATCCTTGCCACCCCCAAAGACCCCGACCAGGTGCTGCAATCGGGATCCACCATCTTCGTTGCCGCGCACGGTGACCGCGACGTGCTCGCGATCAAGAATGGAAGCTCGAGCGCTTGGGCGCCGGGCGCAGCCGCCGTCGCGATCGCCCCGGATCCATCCCTGAACGTCCTCGTCGTCGTGGTGAACGGGCATGAGTGAAGCCTGGGCGAGCCTCTTCCGAGTCGTGGTCGGCATCTACTGGCTCTACTTCGCGAGCCAGAAGTGGCAGGGCGTGGGTTGGATGCACGGCCTGATGATCTCGACCGCAAAAGCAAACCCGATCCCTGGCTTGCACGAGTTCCTGACCTCCGTGATCGTGCCCAACTGGCAGCCTTTCGCCCTTGGGCAGGCGGCTGGCGAGACTGTCGTCGGCGTCCTCCTTCTGCTCGGGCTCGCCACGCGTTGGGTCGGTGTCCTGGGCCTGCTGCTCGCGGCAAACCTCGCGCTGACCGTCGCGTTTGCGCTGAACGACGACGGGTTTCGCTGGATCTACTACCTCGCCGTGCTGGTGAACGCGCAGGTGATCGCCTCGGGCCCAGGGCCGTTTGCCCTGTCGCGATTCAGTTGGGTCCCCGCTTTCCTGCGCTGATCACGGTCGCGCTGGCCGTGCTCGTGTCCGCCTGCACATCGGCGCCAAGCGTCTCGGTTGCGTCTCCATCGCCGGCGGACGCCGGATGCCAATCCGGCCCACCCGAGGCCGGTGTCCACAATCCGGACCGGCTCCAGGTGCTCGACCCTTGCAAGCACGCCGAGGGGATCGTGGTCGACGTCGCTCACGAAGACGACGGCGACTACCACGTCTGGTTCTGGGCGGACCCTGGATACGAGTACCTGCTCAATCCGCAGAATCATTTCCAGGCGAAGCCGGCCATGCTGGCCGAGATCACCCCCGACTGCCCGCATTCGACCAATCCGCCGGACGCGCAGTCGGCGGCGCGATGTCCGCGATCACGTCTGCCCATCCCCACCCTCGGCGCTCACATCGCGATCGATGGCCCGTGGGTGCTCGACACCGACCACGGCTGGCGCGAGATCCACCCCGTGGACTCGATCCAGATACGCTAGACGTCGTGAGCGTCGACGCCGAAGGCTACGGGTTCCCCGAGCACCAGCGCACCCTTGCCCGCTTGATGGACGACGTGAGGGTGCTGTCCCCGGCCGGCGTCGAGCGCGCGGCGATGGGTTGGGACCGCCACGTCGGCACGCAAGGGCTGGAAGCCCTCCACGAAGCCGAGAAGGCGGCGACCCATGAGATCGAGAAGGCCGACCGCGGTCCGGCATGGGACCAGGTGCGCAAGTCGCTCTTCGGGCTGACCGAGTCAGGTGATGCGCTCGTCTCCTGGAAGGCGGAGCACGGTGAGATCGGCCACAAGGCCGAGGACGCCGCGTTTGCGGCCGCACTCGCCCTGGTCGCAAGCGGTCTGATCAGCAAGGAACAGACCGAGACCCTCACGCGACCGCTGGCCGAAGCGCTGCCCTGGCTGATTTCCGAATAAGCCTCTAGGCCGGATCGATCGATTCGAGCCAGCGCCGGGCTTCGGCCTGTGATCGCAGCCGAACGAAATTCATGGCGCGCCAGGCCGGGTCGAGCATGGCGCTCAAGTAGCGCTGCACGAACTCCTCGTGTTTGACCCAGGCCCAAACGATGATGTTCTTGTCTGGGTCGAGCGAAACGAAGTTGGCGAGCGGCTCACGATTCCCGTTCCACAGCTCCTCCCTGGTCACGGCTCGACGGACGGTCCTCACGATCACCTGCCGCATCACGGTGCGTCGAGGAAGATCCAGCCAGACCACGGTGTCTGCTCGCTTCCAGACCGGGCCTTCGATCACGAACCGCCTGTAGTTGCCGTCGACCACCCAGCCCGGCTGGGAAGTCGCTTGCTCGACCTTATCCATGAATTCGCTGTCCGGCCGGGGCTGCCAGCCCGGCTGGTGCATGAAGGCGTCCAGCTCGACGTACGGCACTGCCAGCCGCTTGGCGAGGGCCCGGGCGAGCGTGGACTTGCCGGCCCCGCTTGTGCCGACGACGGAAACACGCCGCATGGCTAGGAGGCGGCGGTAGGCACGAGCTCCGCGAGAGCGACGCCAATGTTGCCGAGCGCCGACTCGTTCACCGGCCGGCGGCTTTCGATCAGCTTTCCGCCGAGCTCGTTTGTCTTCGAGTCGTTCATCGAGAGCACGCCGTCGATCAGCCCGTTGCGCAGATAAAAGACCGAAAAGGAAAGGCCATCGCGGTCGCCGCGCCAGACCGCGCGGTCTTCGCCAGACGCCTGGCCGCGGTACTCGAGCTTCACGTCGTACTGGTCGGACCAGAAATACGGCAGCTTGGTGTAAGGCGCATCGCCCTCCACGATGTCCGCCGCGATGCCCCGGCCCTGGTTCTTTGCGACCTCCCAGTGCTCGACGCGGATCGCCCGGCCCAACACCGGGTGCTGGTGAAATGCGATGTCTCCGCCGCAGTACACGCCGTCAGCCGCACGGAGCGCTTCGTCCACTCTAACGCCGCCGCCTTCGATCGGCAGACCGAGGGCCTTCGGCAGGTCGAGGTTGGGTTCGATGCCTACGGCCTCCAAGACCAGGTCGGCCGCTTCGCGCCGGCCGTCTGAGAGCGTGACCGCGACCACCCGGCTGCCATCGGTGTGCCACTTCTGGACCGTCGTACCCGTGCGCACGACCACGCCTTTGGCACGGTGAATCGTCGCGTAGATCTCGCCCACCTCACGACCCAGGGCTCGAGCCAGAGGCACCGGGCCGGCTTCGATCATCAACACGTCCTTCCCCATCTGCCTCGCGGAGGCACCGACCTCCGCGCCGATGAACCCAGCTCCGATCAACAGCAGTCGCGAGGTGCGCTGCAGCGCCTGGCGGATGGCCTGGCTGTCGCGCAGCGAGCGCAGCGTGAGCACGTTGTCCGCGCGCGGCACGTCGGGGAGGCGGCGCGGGGTCCCGCCGAGACCGAGCACGAGCGCATCAAACGCGATCTCGCCACCGCCTTCCAGGGCCAGCCTGCGCCCGGAGAGGGAGCCACCGGTGGCACGCCGGTCCAGCTGCAGCTCGATTCTC
>JBGQGS010000178.1:0-4518 GCA_041497555.1 Candidatus Dormibacteraceae bacterium
CGGTCTTCGACCGAGTACACCGGCTTGACGGGAAGCCCACTGTCGTTCTGGACCTCGGTCACGTCTCCACAAGCTCCGTCAGCACGCCGCCCAGGCTCTTGGGATGCACGAACGCGATGCGCGTGCCGTGCATGCCGATGCGCGGCTCACTGTCGATCAGATTGAGGCCGGCCTCACGCGCGTCGGCGAGCGCCGCCTCGAGGTCGGTCACGCCATACGCGACATGGTGGAGCCCCGGGCCCCGCTTGGCCACGAACTTCCCTATGGGCGAGTCATCGCGCAGCGCGGACATCAGCTCGATCTCGCCGTCGCCGACACGCAGAAATGCAGCTTCGAGCCCTTCCTTCTCATTGGTCGCGCGATGGACCAGCTGCGCTCCGAGCGCACTGCTGTAGAGCCGGATCGATTCGTCGAGGTCGGCGACGGCGACGCCGATGTGGTGGATGCGGGTCGGCATCCTCAATACGAGTACCAGCCCTGACCCGACTTGCGGCCGAGCTTCCCGGCTTTGACCTTCGCCTCCAGCTGAGGCGACGGGCGGAATCGCTCATCTCGTGTCGTCCGATACATGTGCAGCCTTGCGTTGTAGGTCACGTCCAGGCCGCTGAAGTCCCCCAGGCGGAAGGGGCCCATCGGCCAGTTGAGGCCCTTCTCGACGGCTGTATCGATGTCTTCGAATCCGGCGATCCCGGCGTCGAGGAGGCGGTATGCCTCCTGAGTCGCAGCGTGCAGGATTCGGTTGACGAGGAACCCGTCGATCTCCTTGTTGATCAGCACCGGCGTGCGACCGATCTCGTGCGCCATCGCAATCGCGCGTTCCACCGTCGCGTCAGATGTCTGCGGTCCGCGTACAACCTCGACCAGGTCCATCACCAGCACTGGATAGAAGAAGTGCATGTTCACGCACCGCTCGGGCCGTGAGGTCGCGTCGGCGATCTTGCTGATCCCCATCGTCGACGAGTTGCTCGCCAGGACGGTCTCCGGCGGAGCGGCATGTTCAAGCTCGGAGAACACCGAGCGTTTCAGCGCCAGATCTTCGAAGACAGCTTCGATGACGAAGTCGGCACCGGCCGCCGCCTCAGAGAGTTCGGTGGTCGCACGCACGCGGGACAGCGCCCGTTCGGCTTCCGCCTCGCCGAGCTTTCCCTTCTCGACCCGGCGCATGAGGTGACCACGGTTTGACTCGAGCGCTTTCCGAAGCTGCTCCGCGTTCTTGTCGTGCAGCCGGACGTCAACGCCGCACAGCGCCGCCTGCTGAGCGATCTGCGCGCCCATGCTGCCCGACCCTATGACGGCCAGATTTGTCATTGCACCGAAAAGATGCGGGTCACCCGGTTGAGAGTCGCGATGTTCGGCAGCAACCCATCGATCTTCAGCTTGCCTCGGAGCAGCTTCAGGGCGACTCCTCTTCCCACGTCGTCGTAATAGACCGGCAGGCCGAAGGGACCGATCTTCAGGTTGCTCAAGCTCATCACGGTTTCCGCCTCCGCGCGGATCGTGATCGTCCGCTGCGGTTCGAGACCGTTGTGAACGGTCAGCTTGCCAGCATCGAACACCAGGGTCACACCCTCGTCGATGTCGGTAACCCAGATGCCAACGCGCCCGACCAGCGTGTCGAAGTCGTCCTTCTTTTTCGGGTTGGCCAGCACGTTGGCCCGGATGAGGCCGCCGAGCATCTCCGCAAACGCGCTCGGCTCCTTGCTCGCGTATTCGACCAGCCCAGGTTCCCTTGGTGCAGCCGCTACTTTTCGTCTGGCCATTCGACCTGTACCCGGGTCGTGCACTCGGTCATCTCCTGGGACGCCTTCGTGTAGCGCACGATGGTCGGCAGATCGCCCTTCAGCTTGAGCTTGCCCTGGAGCATGCCCTTGGTTGCGTCCAGCTCCTTGGTGGCCACCTGCTTCCAGCGCGAATAGGGGGCTGTGATCACGAAGTCGCACTTCTGCGCGTCGCTTGCCGGACCGACTTTGATATCACGAGCCTCGCCGTCGAAGAGGTCCATCACGACGCCGCGGGACTCGGGGAAATGCTTATCCGGCTCGGCCTCGACGACCAGCCCGACAGTCCACTTCCACCCTTTCGCCGCCGACTTGTAGACGTTGGACTTGTTGACCTCGTCCATGAACAGCTTCGCCCAATCGCTCGAGAACGCCTTGACCGCCATGTTGTCCCTCCTGGTCCTAAGAAAGAAGCCCGCAGGCCACAAGGTTACCTACACCACATGAATCGGGTGTCTGACGGCCATTCGCCCCGCTGCGATGGCCCAGAAGCCTGCGGCACGGTTGGGTTTCCCCCTTACGATGGCGCCGTGGCTTTCGGGGCCAGGGTCGCGCCCTACTACGAGCCTCTCTCGGCGCGAGATGCCTGGTTTCTCTATGCCGAGCGCGCCGAGGCACCGCTCGACATCGGCACGGTCTACGTCTTCGAGGGCGGCTCGAGAGCGCCCGGCGGGCGCGGCGCGCTCGGAGTCGAAGAGACCGTCAGAGAGAGGATCCACCTGGTGCCGCGCTACCGGCAGAGGATCCACCGCGTGCCGGGGAACATCGCTCATCCGGTCTGGGTCGACGACCCGCACTTCGACCTCGGCGCGCACATCCGTCGCGAGGTGCTGCCGCCGCCTGGAGACGGCTCGTCGCTCAGGCGCCTGGTGATGCGAATCCTGGCGCGGCCGCTCGACATGAGACGGCCGTTGTGGGAGATGACCATCGTCACGGGTTTGCGCGGCGGGCGGGTGGTGATCGTGAACCGGGCCCATCACGCGATGGTCGACGGCGTGTCCTCGGTCGACATCCTGACGCTGCTGCTCGACCCGAATCCGGAGGGCTACACCCCAGCGCCTCCCGCCGACGCCTGGCAGCCACGCCCACAACCATCGAACTGGCAGCTGATCAGGCCGCTGCTCTGGAACTTCAGCGCGGTGCGCAAATCTGAGCGAACGAAGTTACCCGCCGTGTGGCGAACGCGACGCCTGCCGTGGACAGGCTTGCTCAAGCTGGGCGGCACGATGGTCATGCCGCGTCACGATCTCTTCTTCAATCGCAAGATCGGGCCGCAGCGCACGGGCCGCGGGCTGAAGGTCCCACTCGCGGCGTTCAAGGCCTTGAAGGACCGGTTCGGCTGCACCGTGAACGACGCCGTGCTCGCCGTGGTCTCGGAGGGCCTCCACCGATGGTTCAAGGCGCGCGGCGACAGCGTGCCTTCAACGGTCCGCGTCTTCTGCCCTGTGAGCGTGCGCAGCGATGATGGCCGCGGCCGCCTCGGAAATCAGATCAGCGGCATGGTGCTGGAGCTGCCCACCGGCGACCTGACCATCGAGGAGCGGTTGCGCCGGATCAACGTGACTACCGGCGACCTGAAGCGTACGCAACAGGCTGTGGCCGCCGACAAGCTCGCCGGGCTCGCGGATTGGGCCCCGCCTACGTTGCTCGTCCTGGCCGGCCGCCTGATGTCGAACCCACAGGCCGGCGCCAACATCAACGTGACCAACGTCCCAGGCCCCCAGTTCCCGCTGTACACAGCCGGCGCACAGCTGCTCGAGGTATGGCCATTCGCCCCCCTCTACCCGTCGATGGGCCTGGGGGTGGCGATCGTCTCCTACAACGGCGACGCCTATTTCGGGCTGACCGCCGATCCCGGCATCGTCCCCGACGTCGAGGAGTTCACGACCAAGCTGACGGAGGCGGCGACCGAGTGCATGCAGCTGGCCGCGTCCTGACGGACGCTTATGACTCGAGGGTGAAGCGGATCATGCTCTGACCGATGGCGATCTTGTCGCCGTCCGCCAGCTGTTTTTCGATGACAGGCTCGCCGTTGACCAGCGTGCCGTTGGTGCTCCCCAGGTCGCTGATCCAAAAGAAGCCGTTCCGCACCTCGATCCTGCCGTGATGACCGGAGGTCGCCGGGTCCCCGACCACGACGTCGTTGTCGGGTGCGCGGCCGACAGTCACCATCTGGCTGGGCAGCGCCACGATCCGGCCCGCGAACGGTCCAGACTCGAAGGTCAGCAGAGCGGCGAAGCCCGCGCCAGCGGCGATCTGCTCCAGCGGCAACGCCTGCAGCGACACGGTGCCCTTGGAATCGGAGGGGGCGTCGGAGTGCTGCCAGGCCGGGATGATCGACGTCGCCTCCTCGAAGGTCTCCGGCTGCCCCGAGGGTGATCCGTTGCCCGGGGACGTACCCGACGGCCAGCGGACCATCGTGGACCTGACGGGGTCGGACTCCGCGGGTTGAGGTGGGGCTTCGGCCGCTTGGGCCGTCGGCTCAGGTTCGGCCGCCATGACGACCGGTTCAGGCGCCGGTTCGGCCTCAGGTTCCCGCGCCTCAACGACCGGCTCAGTTCTAACCACCTCTGTCTCTGTCTCTGGCTCGGATTCAACGGCGGCAGCCGCGGCTTCCGGCATTGGGCCATCCGCGGAGGGCTGCTCTGCCTGCAGCCATGGATCCGCAGCGACGACCGGCTCAGGTTGTGGTTCGGGCTTCGCTGCGACCAGGGGTTCTGGCTCGGGCTCCGGCTCGGGC
>JBGQGS010000179.1:0-4495 GCA_041497555.1 Candidatus Dormibacteraceae bacterium
GAATGCCGTGATGAAGGCCTCCTCTCGCCAGGACTCGTAGCGGCCGGACGGCCCCATGTGGCCCGAGCCCATCTGGATCTTCAAGAGCAAAGGCTCATCGTTTCGAGCCACCGAACGCAGTTTGGCCACCCACTTGGCCGGCTCCCAGTAGGAGACCCGCGGGTCGTTGAGGCCGGCGGTCACGAGCAGCGCCGGGTACTCCGCCGGATGGACGTTGTCATACGGCGAATACGTCTTCATATACGCGTAGTAATCGGCCTCGGCCGGGTTGCCCCACTCGTCGAACTCGCTGACCGTCAGCGGCAGCTTGTCGTCGAGCATGGTCGTCAGCGCGTCGACGAACGGGACCTGCGCCACAGCGCATGCAAATAGGTCGGGCCGCATGTTCAGCACGGCGCCGATGAGCAGGCCGCCGGCGCTCCGGCCGCGAATCGCGAGCCGGCGCGGGTTCGTGTATCCCAGCTCGACCAGCCGCTCGGCGCATGAGATGAAGTCGCTGAACGTGTTGACCTTGTGGAGGAACTTGCCGTCCTCGTACCACTCCCTCCCCATCTCGCCACCGCCACGCACGTGCGCGATGGCGAACACGAAGCCGCGGTCCAGCATGCTGAGGCGCACAGGGTCGAACATCGGGTCGCTGGACAGTTCGTACGCGCCATACCCGTTGAGCAGCGCGGGGTTCGAGCCATCCCGCCTCAGGCCGCGCCGGTAGACGACCGACATCGGCACGCGCACACCATCCGGCGCGTCGGCCCACAGCCTTTCCGTGGCGTAGTCGGTTCGGTCGTAGCCACCCCGCACGGGCTGTTCCTTCACCAGGGTTCGCTCCCGCGTCCGCATGTCGTAGTCGACCGCGGAAAAGGGCGCCGTCAAGGAGGTGTAGAAGAAGCGCATCACTGGGCTGTCATAGGCCGGGCTCGAGCCGGGAAACGCTGTGTAGGCGGGGTCCGGCTGATCGACAACGTGAAGATCGCCGCTTGCGCAATCCAGCACCTCCAGGCGCTGCAGCCCGTCGGATCGACCGCCCAGCACGACGTGGTCGACGTGCACGTCGGTGAAGTTGAGCCGCACGCCTTGGCGCTCCGGCACGACATCAACCCATGACCCCCGTCCAGGGGCGGACACGGGCGCCGCCATCAGCCTGAAGCTGCTCGCTCCATCGTTGGTCAGGATGAGAAAGCGGTCCCCCTGGTGATCGATCGAGTACTCGATGCCATGCCGTCGCGGCTCCACAAGCTGCGGCTTTGCGTCGGGCTCGTCGCTGCGCAGGAAGCGAGACTCGCTGGTCACCTGGCTCGCGCTGGTGAAGACCAGGTAGCGCTCGCTCTTGGTCGCCTCGACGCTAAGCTCGAATCGTTCGTCATCCTCCTGCATCACGAGCACGTCCTGCTCCGTCCGGGTGCCAAGCACGTGGCGCCACACCTGGAACGGGCGCATGGCGGCATCCGGCCTGACATAGAAGAACGTCCTGTTGTCGGCCGCCCAGGCGAAGCCGTAGTAGACGCCTCGGATGAGGTCGTCGAGGTCCGTGCCGGTGGAGAGATCGCGGAAGCGAAGCTCGTGACGTTCTGAACCGTCGAAATCCACGGCGTACGCCAGCAGGTTCTCGTCCGGGCTGTGCTCGACGTAGCCGAGGTCGAAGTACTCATGGCCCTTGGCGAGCTCGTTGCCGTCGAGCATCACATCCTCGGGAGCGTCCATCGACCCGCGGCGCCGGCAGTAGATCTCGTAGTCCAGGCCCTCGACGGTCCGCGTGTAGGTCCACCAACCCTTGTAAAGGGTCGGCGCGGAGGTGTCGGTCTCCTGGATCCGGCCGACGATCTCGTGGTAGAGCTGCTGTTGAAGCGGGACGGTGGGCGCCATGACGGCGTCTGCGTACGAGTTCTCCGCCTCCAGGTACGAGATGACCTCGGGGTTGTCCTTCTCGCGCAGCCAGTAGTAAGGATCGACGCGGCGATCGCCATGAGCTTCCAGGACTCTGGGGCGCTGCGGTGCGATCGGCGCGGCAGGCGCGGCCAGCGGCGCTTTCAATACTGAATCGGGCCGATCCAAACGATCAACCAGAAGAGCAGCTCGAACCCGGCGACGAACACCAGGCCCGCATATCCGAAGGCCAGGCCCGCCCAAGCCGCCCTGCGGCCATGCGCGGGGGTGCGCCTGATCTGGACCAGGGCCAGGTGGCCGCAGGCGATGGCGACGAGCGGCGGCAGGAACGGGAGCGCCGAGCCGAGCACGTATGGGGCCGGCAGCGGTGACCTCTCGAACAGCGCGGCGGTGATCGGAAACAGCCACGCGCTCCCAAGAGCCACGACGCCGGCGATCACGCTGGCTACCGCAAGGCGGTTCAGCGGGGACCTGGCGGGCTGGGCTACCTGCTCGATGGCCCTTCGAGTCTAGGTTGTGAGGCCCGATGCGCGCCCAGGCGGGTCGGTCATTCGGCGTGCAGGACCTCGACCACGTTGGTGCGTGCCGCTGCCGCCTATCCAAAAGGTCTGCCGGTAGCGGATTCAGTCGGACGACTTAGCTGAGCCTGGTGCCGACGTCGCGACCTGCCGGCCGAGCACGTCGGCCATGCGAGTGAGCTCGATCTGGGGAAAGCGGCGGCGCAGGTCGGAGGCGTCGAAGGTCATGTCGATCGTGTCGAAAGCGATCCCGGCTCCAATCATGCCGGCAAGATCAGGCTTGAAAGGTCGCATCACCAACGACAACAGCCGCATCATCGGTACCGGAACGTGTTTGACGACAGCGTTCCTGCCGGCCGCGAGCTGGATCTGACCAACTAGCTGATTGAAGGTCAGGTTCTCCGGGCCGCCGACGGCAAGAATCGTCCGGCTGAGGCTCGGATCGAACAGCGCGAGCTCGATGAAACGAGCAACGTCTTTGGCAGAGTTGAAGTTGATCGGATTGTCGCCGCGGCCGAACACCGTCGCCTTGCCCTCCTTGATGATTGGCCCACCGGCGATCTCGGCCCACAGCTCCATGAAGGCGTTTGGACGCACGATGACCCAGTCGAGCCGGCTGGCCCGGAGCGCTTCCTCGGCGCGATACTTCATGCGCGCGAGCTCCATCGGGTGGTCGGCCGCGGCGCCGTCCATCGAGACGAGCACGAAACGGCGTACGCCGGCAGCTTCCGCGGCCCTGATCAAGTTCACGTTGCCCTCGTAGTCCACCGCCCTGGGACCTGGAGCGCCGGGTCCAAAACCTGTCATCGCCGAAACCACGGCGTCGATGCCCTCCAGAGCCGCCCCCAACCCTTGAGGGTTCCGCGCGTCACCCTGAGCGAACTGCAGAGTCTCGCCCAAGCGCTGCCGCGCGCGGTCCGGATCGCGCGTGAAGACCCGAACGGGGATGCCTCGGGCGGCCAGAAGCGGAACCAGCTCGATCCCGAGGTTGCCAGTGCCCCCTGCGACCAGGATCATTGCCGCACCACCTGCTCGCGGATGGCATCGTCGACTGTCGCATCACTCTCGTCTACGGGCTCGAGATAAAAGCGAGCCCAGCGAATGGCGTCGTCGTTCACACCGAAGACGATGACGCCACGCATCCAATGCGACCTCCCATCTCTGCGTGTGCCTCGCATCTCCCACTCGGTCCAGGCGGTGTCGGCCTTGACTGCGCTCCGAACAACGTCGACGTGGATGTCCGGGACAGACGCGAAGATCTGCTCCCAATTCCGGCGCACCTGAGCTCGGCCGCGAAAGCCACGGGCTGGATGTGCCGGCGTCTCGTTCTGGTAATCCTCGGAAAAACATGCTGCCATGGACCCGAGGTCGTGTTGGTTCGTCGCGCGGACCAACCGATCGATCGTCGCCATAGATCCCTTCATGTCTTTCTTCACCCCAATTTCCTATTTCGTTCCAGTAGACTGGAACCAATGGCGAGTATGCGCCGCGAGTCCCGGGCTGTCAAGGGCAAGCGCTCGTACGACGCCAGCCTGCGCAGAGAGCAGGCGCGTCGAAACCACGATCGGATCATCGAGATGGCTCAGCGACGCTTCCTACGCGACGGCTATGGGCCCACCACGATCGCGGCGATCGCAGAGGACGCTGGCGTGTCGGTGGACACCATCTACAAATCGTTCGGCGGCAAGCCGGGGCTGATCCGAGCAATGAGCGCCCGGGCGCTCGAGGGCACGGGCCCGGTGCCGGCCGAGCAGCGATCGGATGAGCTGCAAGCGCGAGAGCCCGATCCACGAAAGCTCATCTCGCGCTGGGGAGTGTTCGTCACCGAGGTCGCGCCCTTGGCCGCGCCGATCATGCTCCTGGTGCGCGATACCGCCGGCAGTCACCCGGAGCTCAGGCCGCTTCTCGAAGAGGTGCACGCGGAGCGCCTCCGCCGCATGACCGACAACGCCCGACGCTTTGCCGCCGCCGGTCATCTTCGGCCCGGCGTCACGGTGGCCGACGCCGCCAATGTGTTGTGGACCTACAGCTCTCCAGAGCTCTACGAGCTCTTGGTTCTGCGCCGGGGCATGCCTCTCAAGACCTATGGTCGA
>JBGQGS010000180.1:0-4488 GCA_041497555.1 Candidatus Dormibacteraceae bacterium
CAACGCCGAGATCTCGATGGCCGTCCCTTCGGGCGCGTACTTGACTGCGTTGTCGAGCAGGTTGTCCAGGATCTGGTGCAGGCGCTCTGGGTCCGCCGCCACCGGCGGGATGCCGGACGGCATGGTGAGGTTCAGCTCCAGCCGACGCTTGTTGGCGCGCGGCCGCACCATCTCGAGCTCCTGCTGGAGCTGGCCGCCGAGATCGACCGCGGTGATATGCATGGAGATCGAGCCCGCCTCCACGCGCGCGAGGTCGAGCAGCTCCTGCGCCATGCGCAGCACGCGTTCGGATTCCTCGTGGATGATGGTCGCCGCCCGGGCTCGTTCGCTTTCACTCCAGAGACTGCCATCCACCAGCGCCTGGCTGAAGCCGATCAGGCTCGTGAGAGGCGTCTTCAGCTCGTGCGACACGTTGGCGAGGAAGTCGCGCTGGGTCTTGCGCGCGCGCTCGACGGCCTCAGCCATGCGGTCGAAGGCCGAACCAAGCATGCCGATCTCGTCCTGTCCGCGGATGCCGACGCGGCGCGAGTAGTTGCCGGCGGCGATTTCCTCGGCCGCGGCCGCCAGCTGTGTGAGAGGCCGCGTCAGGGAGCGGCTCACGAGAAGGATGAGCAGCATCGCGACCACGAGCGCGGCGCCACCTGCTTCGAGCAATCGCCCGGCCAGCTCGCCGGCAGCCACCGAGGCCACCTGAGCCTGCGGCTGCGTGAGCACGACATAGGAGGCACCGACCGGGTTGCGTGCCGGTGTGATCTTCACGGCGGCTGCGATATAGGCCTGGCCACCAAGCGTGGTCCGCCCCTCGCCGACGTTGGCCACACGTTTGGAAGCCGTGATCGGGATCACCGTGACAAACATGTCGGTGCCGCCGCTGTCGAACACGACTCGTCTCTGCGCGTCAAGGAGAAGCAGCCGGTTGCCGCTCAACGTGGGAACGACAAGCGAGTTCAATCGGTCCTCGAAATCGACGGGGGCGTCCAGCCGGCAGGTTGTGGCGCCCACGTTGGACACTGCGGCTGGTCGAGTGAAGCATTCCTGATGCTTGACCTGAACAGTTGCCGTGATCACGCCTCTGTCCAACTGGTCCTGCACGCCCTGGAACTCGAGGTCGCGGACGAGCACCCAGGTCAGAGCGCCGCCGAGGAGCAGGCTCACGGCGACGATGCCGGCTGCGGCGGCGAGGAGGCGAAATCGGAGAGTCAGCTGTCGCCCAGCTCCAACCGATACCCGACGCCCCACACCGTCTGGATGCTCGGATCGGTGATGCTCGCCGCAGCCAGCTTCTCGCGCACCTGCTGCACGTGCACGTCGACCGTTCTCGTGTAGCCGGGGAAGTCGTAGCCCCAGACGAGGTCGAGCAGCTCGCTGCGTTGGAAGACGCGGCCTGGATGGCGCGCGAGCAGCGCGAGGAGGTCAAACTCCTTCGGGCGCATCTGGACTTTCGCCTTGCCGTGTCTGATCTCGTGGCGCTCCAGGTCCACCTCGAGCTTGCCGGCGCGGATCAGCCTGGGCTGGTCCGGTTCGACGCGCGCTCGCCTGAGGAGGGCCTTGGCCCGGGCGACCAGTTCCTGCGGGTGAAACGGCTTGGTGAGGTAGTCGTCCGCGCCCACCTCGAGGCCGACCACCTTGTCGGTGACCTCGTCGCGCGCGGTGAGCATGATGATGGGCACCTGGCTCTGCTTGCGGATCTCCTTGCAGATCGTCAGCCCGTCAATGCCCGGCAGCATGATGTCCAGGATCACCAGGTCGGGCTTGAGCTGGCCAAATTTGGCCATCGCCTGGGCGCCGTCCCCCACGCCCTCGACCTCGTATCCCTCGCGCGTCAGGTAGAGCCTGGCCAGCTCGACGATATGAACTTCGTCGTCGACGACCAGCACCTTGGAGCTCATTGGAGTGGCCATAGCATCAATACATCACCCTCGCGTCAGACCGATGTCGTCGGGACATGAGGGAAATGTAAACGCCGAGTGGGGGCGTGCCTCCGCACTATTTCCCGCGCTTGGCGTCGGTGCGCGTCGCTTGGCGACTTGCCCCCGCGCCCTTCTCGGTATCTGCCCGAAGCACCAGCTTCAGCGGGTTGCCGATCAGGCCGAAGCGGTCGCGGACCTTTTTTTCGAGGTACCGCCGGTACGAGAAATGCAGGAGCCCGGTGTCGTTGACGAACATCACGACGGTCGGTGCTTCTCCCCCCGCCTGCGTCGCGTAGCCCAGCTTGAGGCGCCGGCCCTTGAAGCTGGGCGGAGGATGGGACAGGAAAGCTTCGCGAAGGACCCGGTTCAGCTCGTTGGGCGGCATCTTGATCCGGCGCTGGCCGACCACCTCCAGGGCCGCCGGGATGAGCCCGCCTAACCCTTCTTTGGTGCGGGCGGACAGGGGGACCACCGGCGCGAACGGCGCGAACTTGAAGTCCTTGGCGAGCAGGGCCCGCCAGTGGGCCGGCTTTCTCTCAGGCGGCGGAACGAGGTCGATCTTGTTGACCACGATCACGAGGCCCTTGCCGGCCTCCAGCGCGTAGCCGGCGACGTGCTGGTCCTGCGCCAGCACCCCGGCCGAGGCGTCGATGACCAGGAGCACGGTGTCCGCGCGCTCCATGGCATGGATGCCGCGCATCAGGCTGTAGCGCTCGATCTGGTCACGGCTGGACGACTTTCGCCGGATGCCGGCCGTGTCGATCAGGACCACCGGGATTCCGTCGTAAATGAGCTCGGTGTCGATTGGGTCGCGCGTGGTACCGGGCACCGGGCTCACCAGCGCCCGCTCGTCGCCGAGCAGGGCGTTGAGCAGCGACGACTTGCCGACGTTCGGCCGGCCCATGATCGCCAGCCGGTCAGCCTTGTCGTCGGCCGGCGATTCGAGCTCGGGTGGCGGCATCGCTTCGAGCACGCGATCGAGGAAGTCCCCCACTCCGATGCCGTGCTGGGCCGAAAGGAGGGACGGCTCGGCGAAGCCCAGCTCGAGGATCTCGTGGGCGAAATGGCGTTCGCTGGGAGAGTCCGCTTTGTTCGCGGCGACGATCACCTGACGCCCGGAGCGGCGCAGCAGCTGCGCGATCTCGCGATCGATCGGGGTCAGGCCCTGGCGGACGTCGAGCAGCAGGATGATGACCTGCGCCTGGTCGATCGCCACCCTGGTCTGCGCCTCGATCGCCGCACGCGACTCGTCTTTGGCTCCATCCAGGTCCAGGCCGGCCGTGTCGACGACCGTGAACTCCCTTCCGCGCCAGTCTGCGATGCCGTAGAGCCGGTCGCGCGTCAGGCCGGACTGCTGATCGACGATGGCCTTGCGCCAGCCGAGGATTCGGTTGAACAGGGTCGACTTGCCGACGTTCGGCCGGCCGACGATGGCGACGATGGGACGGGCCACGACGTCAATTAGACGAGGTCCGAGCCTTCAATCACAGGATCGGTGGTCAGTCCACCACCAGCGGTTCGGGCCGGAACGGCCCGCCGTCGTTGTCGGCCACGAAACCGTTGGCGTCGACCGGCTTGCCGTTCTCGACCGAAACGATCAGGTAGACGTATCCCGCCCACGCTCGCTCGGTGTCGAAGCGCGATGCCTGCGCGGGGTGGTCGGGATGGCTGTGGTAGTAGCCGACGATGTCGAGTCCCTCCTCGTCCGCCGCGCGCTGGATCCGGATGTGATCCCGGGGATCGATCTCGTAGCGATCACGAGCGCGCTCGACGATGATGTTGCGCGCCCGCCTCACCTCGGTCACGCGGCCTTCGCCTCGCGGGCCCAGCATGATGCCGCAGATCTCGTGCGGATAACCCTCGGCGCCATGCGCCCGGATGGCTTCGAGCGCGGTCTGACTGACCCTCATCTGTGCCCGTAGAGGCCGGTCGAGAGGTACCGATCGCCGGAGTCCGGGAAGACGGTCACGATCACCCCCTCCTGGATGGACTCCGCAAGCCGGCGCGCCGCCCAAAGCGCAGCGCCGCTCGAGTGACCGACGAGAAGGCCTTCAGTGCGCGCAATGGCCCGCGCCAGGTCGTAGGCGGGCTCGGTGGGGCAGTCCCACACCTCGTCCGCGAGGCTGGGATCCCAGATCTTCGGCACGATCGCAGTCGGGATGTGCTTCAACCCCTCGAGCCCGTGAAACGAATCCTCGGGCTGGACGGCGATGGTGCGAATTGAGGGGTCGTGCTCCTTGAGTCGCCGCGACGTGCCCACGAACGTGCCCGTCGTGCCGAGACCGGCGATGAAGTGGGTCACCCGTCCAGCCGTCTGCTGCAGGATCTCCACCGCCGTGCCCTCGTAATGCGCCCTGGCGTTGGCGGGATTGGAATACTGGTCCGGGTAGAAGTAGGCTTCCGGGTCCATGGCCGCGAGCTCGCGCACGAGCCGGATGGCGCCGTCGGACCCATCGCCCGCATCGCTGTAGACGATCTCAGCGCCGTACGCGGCGATCAGCGCCTTGCGCTCGGCGCTGGCGTTCCCCGGCACCACCAACTTGACGCGATAACCCTTCGCCGCTCCGACCATCGCGTA
>JBGQGS010000181.1:0-4429 GCA_041497555.1 Candidatus Dormibacteraceae bacterium
ACCTGAACGATGGACAACTGGTCGCCCAGCAAGACCACCGCGAGCAAAACCGTGACCACCGGCTCCCACGTGCTGAGCAGCGCCGCGCGGGCGGCGCCGACGCGTGGCAGCCCGGCCAGGAAAAGCGAGATCGCCACCATCGTGGGCAACAACGCGATCCCGATACCCACCGCCCAGCCGCTCGCGTTTTGGGGTGGCGCCAGCTGGTGGTTCAGGGCGGCCAGAATGCAGAAGGAGAGAGCGGCGCCGGACATGATGACGGCGCTCGCGGCCACCGCGGGAACCGCGGTCATCACCCGCTCCCCGATCAGGATGTAGCCGGTGTAGACGGTGGGCGAGGCGAGGGCCAAAACGAGCGGCCAGGCGAGGGCCCACGAGAGCTGGAAGCGCGCGCCGCCGACGAGCAATGCGACGCCGGCGAAGCTGGCCGCGAGAGCCACCCCATGCCAGGCCGAGACCGAACGGCGAAGGAAGAGCCATCCTGCCACCACGACCAGACTTGGATAGATGTACGCGATGAGCACGACCAGCGACGCGGGCAGCGAGCGCAGGGCGATGAAGTACGTCAGCGACTGGGCTGTATAGACGATCGCGCCGAGGCCGAGCAGGGTCAGAAGCCGGCGTCGCTCTAGCAACAGGGGATTCTGACCGAGCGCGAACGCGAGGACAGTCATCCCGATCGCCGCAAGAAGAAAGCGGAAAGCGAGCGTCTGCTCCGTGCCGAGGCCTGAGGCATAGCCGAGCTTGGCAAAAATCGCCAGGGTCCCAAACGCCGTGGCGGATCCCAGGACCATGGCCGTCCCGCCCCAGTGGGTTCTCTGCGCCTTCGGCGCGACGACTCCTAAGGCCACAAGAGGTGGCCGAGCAGCATCCCGATGACGACCGCCAGGGCATAGGCGACGCGCGGAAAACGGCGGACGACCGACCGCACGCCGTTGCTCATCGGGTCCCTTCCCTGCCGAAGGGCGATGGACTCCTCGAGCATCAGGAGGAAGGCGACGAGTGCGCCGGCCGTCGCGATCAGCGACAGGATCGCTTCGGGGCTGAAGGTCACTTCGGTTGGTCCATCGGGGACGTTCGCCCGTAGGCCGGTCCCCACAGGAAGTGACCCAACAGGATTCCGATCACGACGGCGATCACGAAGGCGGCGCCTGGGTATGAGTGCACCGCCGAGCGCACGTATTCGGTGATCGGCGTGTGATGGGTGAGCAGCGCCCAGCTCTCAAAGGCGAGAAACAGCGTGATCACGCCGAAAAGGGCAGTGACCAGCCATGAGAAGAGGTTGCCCATCGCGATGCGCATTTCCGAATTGTCGCCTGGAAAGGGTGGTTAGCAGTGGTCCGGCGCCGCCGGCGTCACCACCGGGTGACGACGACCTTCTTGCGCGTGTAGAACTCGATCCCATCGGTGCCGTGGACGTGGAGGTCTCCGTAGAACGACCCCTTCCAACCACTGAACGGAAAGAAAGCGAAGGGCTGCGCGATCGGGACGTTGATGCCCGTCATGCCCACCTCGACGCGCTCCCGGAACTCCCGGGCCGATCGTCCCGACTGCGTGAAGATCGTGGCCATGTTGCCGAGTGCCATCCGGTTGGCCTGGTCGATGGCCTCGTCGAGAGTCGCCGCCCGGGCAAGCGACAGCACCGGTCCGAAGATCTCCTCGTGGCCCACGGCCATGTCGGCGGTGACGCGGTCGAGTATGGTCGGGCCCAAGAAGAAGCCCGGCCGCGACATCTCGCGGCGGCCGTCCACCAGGAGCTGAGCGCCCTCCGCAACTCCTTTGTCCACGTAGCCCGCGACGCGGTCGCGATGATCGGCGCGGATCAGTGGACCCACCTGTACGCCGGCCTCGTCGCCCGGTCCGACGCGCATCTTCGAGGCGGCTTCGGTCAACGGGCCCAGCAACCGGTCGGCCGCCTGTCCAACTGCCACCGCAACCGATCCCGACAGGCATCGCTCGCCGGCGTTGCCAAACGCCGAGTTGAGGATCGCCGGGACCGTGACGTCCGGGTCCGCGTCCGGCATCACCACGATGTGATTCTTGGCGCCGCCGAGTGCCTGGACTCGTTTGCCGTTCGCCGCCGCGGTCTGGTAGACGTGCCGGGCGACTGGCGCCGAGCCGACGAACGAGATCGCCTGCACGTTTGGGTGCGCGAGCAGCGCATCGACCGCCTCGCGCGCGCCGTGGACCAAGTTGAGCACCCCCTCGGGAAAGCCGGCTTCGAGGAAGAGCTCAGCCAGGCGCTGCCCGCCGAGCGGCGTCCGCTCGGAGGGCTTGAGCACGAAGGTGTTTCCCGCGACGACTGCGAGCGGGAACATCCAGAGCGGGATCATCACCGGGAAGTTGAAAGGCGGTATCCCCGCGCACACTCCGACCGGGTAGCGGTAGAGGTCCTGGTCGACACCGCCCGAGACGTCCCGCAGCGTCCGGCCTTGTAGGAGGGTGGGCGCGCCGCACGCGAAGTCGACCACCTCGATGCCCCTCCGCACCTCGCCGCGCGACTCCTCCAGCGTCTTGCCGTGATGCCGGGTGATGATCGCCGCCAGCTCCTCGAAGTGGTTCTCCAGGAGCGCCTTGAATCCGAACATGAGACGCACGCGCTCCATCACCGCCGTGCGCGACCAGGCCGAATACGCTTTGGCCGCAGCCTGGACGGCCGCGTCGACCTCCTGGCTCCCCGACAGGGGGACCTGCTCGATGACCTGGCCGGTCGCCGGGTTGTAGACAGGAAGGGTGCGGGTGGCGTCCGGTGGCACGCGCCACTCGGATCCGACAAGGTTCGGGATCATCGCGCGCGACCTCCTATGTGATCACCACGAACTCTGAGGCTGCGCCGTGAGATCGCGGCGACACCTCTTAGTTCCCGGGTCGGATGATTTCGCCGGCCAACCGCACGCCGCTACCCAATGATCGCATCGCCGGCGGACACCCTGGTGCGCCCCTCGACGAAGACCGCCGCGATGGCCGACGCCAGCAGCGCCGCCGCGGCATACGTGTAGAAGGCGGCCTGGATCCCAGCCAGCGACCACGCTACACCGCCCAGGATTGGGCCGATGGTCACGCCGACGTTTTCGAACTCTCCGAACAGGCCCATGAACAAGGCGTGCCGGCGGCGAGGCATGGATTCCGCGATCCATGCGGTCGCTGCCGGCCAGATGAGCGATGCTCCCAGCGCGCGGACGGCCGCGCCGGCGATGACCTGGACGAAACTGCCGGAGGTCGAATAGATGACGAATCCAACCGCCGAAACGATGCCGCCGGCGATCATCGTGGGCTTGCGGCCCCAGCGGTCTGAGGCGTTTCCACCCGGGACCAACAGCACGCCTCCGATCAACCCGACAGCGAGCATCGCTGTCCCAGCGCTCGCCGCCGAGAGTTGGAGGTGAGTCGTGACCAGCAGCGGCAGCAGGGCGAGCTCGCCACCGGCTCCGACCTGGACCAACAGCACCATCGATGCGGTCACCGCCAGGACCCGCAGCACGCCGCCACCCGCGCGTGACTCCTCCGTACGCGCCTTGTCGTCAGCCGCCCACGAGCCGCGATGCTCCGCATGGGAGTAGCCCCTGAAGACCCAGACGGCGAGCAACCCCGAGACGACCGGAAGGACAGCCCCGGCGAGCATCACGCTGCGGATCGGGAAGTGGTCGATGAGCTGCCCGCCAGCGCCGGCACCGAGCGCCTCCGCGATGACCCATTGGGCCGAGAGCAGCGCGAGCCCGGTGGCGCGAAGCCGGCTTTGAAGCGCAGTCCCGAGGTACGAACGCGCGATTGGGCCGACCGCCACCATCATCCCGGAGGCAAGCAGGTAGCTGACTGCGATGAGAAGGATCGAGTCGACACGAGCGAGGAGGACGATCGACGCCGCGTAAAGCAGCTGGGAAGCGATCAGCGGTGCGCGGTACCCGGCCCGGTCCGCCAGGATGCCCCACAGCCATTCGAACGCGAACATCCCGAAACCGAACATCGACAGCGTCAGTCCGATCTGGTTCGGGCTGGCCCGCAGCTGGCGAAGCTCGAGTGGCAGGCAGATCTGCAGCAATCCCGTGGCCAGGGTGGAGAAAGTCATGGCGGCGATCAAGCCGCCGCTTCGGCTGCGGATCAGTGGCTCGGGCCGGGCGCGCACAGGGCGCAGCTCTAAGTCGTCAATAGCCGGCATACCATAGGTCAGCCATCTCGCCGGGCCACCCCTCGGCAAGAGTTGGGGAGGTAAATCAGAAGAGGTCTAACCGGGCAGCCACCGGGGCGTGCGGCGCTGTCCTTCGATCGCCCACTTGAGCGTCTCGAGGACCTCCGCGAGGTGCTCGCGCATCGCGGCCTCGGCGGCATCGCCGTCATGGGACTTCAACGCGTTGAAGATCGCCTCGTGCTCGCGGAGCGAGCGCTCGGTCCGTCCCGGCCGCAGGATGGTCTGGTACTGAAAACGGATGCC
>JBGQGS010000182.1:0-4375 GCA_041497555.1 Candidatus Dormibacteraceae bacterium
GGTCGCGAGATGCCCTCGGTCGGCGAGCTCGGGCTGGCCTCGCCGCGTTTCGGGATGCGCCCCGCGGTGTAAGCCTTGCGGCCGGCCTCGACGCCCCCTCGGATCGCCTCGGCCATCAGCGCCGGGTCCTTCGCCAGGGCGATCGCCGTATTCACGAGCACCGCGTCGGCGCCGAGCTCCATCGCCAGCGCGGCGTCGGAAGGAGCGCCGATTCCCGCGTCGACGACGACGGGGACCCGAGCCTCCTCGATGATGATCCGAACTTGCTCCAGCGTCTGAAGGCCCTGGCCCGAACCGATCGGTGAGCCGAGCGGCATCACAGTCACGGTGCCGATCTCCTCGAGCTTCTTCGCCAGGACCGGGTCGGCGTTGATGTATGGCAGCACCTGAAAACCTTCGCCCACGAGCACCCTTGCCGCCTTCAGCGTCTCCTCGGGATCCGGGAAGAGGTAGCGCGGGTCGGGGATGACCTCGAGCTTGACCCAGTCCGACAACCCCATCGACCGTGCGAGGCGCGCAATGCGGATCGCCTCCTCCGCTGTGCGACACCCAGCCGTGTTGGGCAGGATGCGATAGCGGTTCCAGTCGATCGCGTCGAGGATCGTCTTCTTCTTGGGGTCATCGAGGTCCAGCCGGCGCAGCGCGACGGTTACCAGCTCGCAACCCGACGCCTCCAGCGCGGCGAGCATCGACTCGTCGGTCGGATATTTGCCTGTGCCGAGGAACAGCCGCGACCGAAGCTCCACGCCCGCGATCACCAACCGGTCCGCGGCTGCGATCGTCTGCATGGGTCCAGCTTAGCGAAGGATCAGCTCAGGGCAGGTTCTGCTGCACGAGAAGGGTCTTGTCGCGCTCATAGGTCAGGCGCTTGATCGCGTCATCGACCGACAGCCAGAGCAGCTTGTCGACCTCGATCCCGGGCCGGAACCTTCCGCCCCGCACCTGCATCACCCAGTAGCATGCGACCTTGTCGCGGCCGCGGCGGTCGACGTACGCGGTGCACCCCAGCGGGCGCAAGAGCTCACAGCGCAGGCCCGTCTCCTCCCTGACCTCGCGCAGCGCGCAGTCCTCGGGGCTCTCCTCGGGTTCGATCTTGCCCTTGGGCAGGGTCCAGTCGTCGTAGGCGGGGCGGTGGATGACTGCGATCTCCGTCTCGCCGGATCGGGTGCTGCGGCAGACGACACCGCCTGCGGCCCTGATCACGCTCACATCGGTCACTTCCAGGATCTTTGTTGCCAACGTTGCTCCTTCGTAAGCTGAAACGTTTGGGCTGATGTCGTCCCCTCGGGTCAGGCCATTATGCGACGACGTGGTGAGAGTCTAATCAAGAGGCCGTCCCTCTCCAACACCTTTTTCTACTTTTGTATCAGCCGCGCAAGCCCGCGGTATGAAGGATGGCAAACGCAACCCACGCGATGACCGCTGCCGCTGGGATCGTAACGAGCCAGGCGAGAGCGATGTTTGCTCCCAGTCCCCAGCTCACAGACGAGAGCTTCCGGCTGGCGCCGACTCCCATCACCGACCCCGTGATCACATGGGTCGTGCTCACCGGCAGACCGATCACCGTCGCGCCCTGGATCACCGTCGCGCCCATCAGCTGAGCGGCCATGCCAGTTGCGGGCTCCAGCTTGATGATGTTCCAGCCCAGGGTCCGGATGATGCGCCAGCCGCCCGCGTAAGTACCAAAGGCGATGGTCACCGCGGACAGGACGACGACCCAGATGGGGACCTGGAACTTTGTCAGGTTGCCCGACGCGATCAAGGCGAGCGTAATTGCAGCCATCGTCTTCTGCGCGTCGTTGGCGCCGTGTGAGTAGGAAAGGAACGCGGAGGTCAGCACCTGCAGGCTGCGGAATGTACGGTTGACCGGAGCCGGTCGCAGCTGGAGGCGGTGGACGATAAGGATCAGGAGGATCGCAAAGATCCCTGCGGCCAGAAAGCCCAGCGGAGGCGAGATCGCGAGGCTGGCTACCTGCTTGCCGAGCGCCGACCATTGCACCCCGCCCAGACCACCAGCTGCTGCGATGCCCGCGCCGCAGAGGCCGCCGATGAGCGCATGGGTCGAGCTGCTCGGCAGCCCGCGGTACCAGGTGATGAGGTTCCACGAGATGGCGCCGAACAAGGCCGCCATCACGACCACAAGGCCGGGCTTGATCGCGAGCGTGCTCGCGATCGTGTTGGAGACCTTCGCCTGGAAGAACGCGACGGTGACCACGGCGCCGACGAGGTTGAAGACGGCTGAAAGCCCGACAGCCGCATGAGGCGAGAGAGCCCGAGTTGAGATCGACGTGGCGATCGCATTGGCGGTGTCGTGGAAACCGTTGGTGAAATCGAACAGAACGGCGACCGCAATCGTGGCCCAAAGGAGGATCGCCGTCTCACGCATTCTTAATCGCGATCGTCTCCATAACGTTGGCCGCGTCCTCGCAAGCGTCCATCGTGGCTTCGAGCAGGTCGTAGATGTCCTTCCACTTCACCAGTTCCGACGCATCAGTCACCGTCGAGAACAGCTCGCCGATCGCGGCGCGCGTGAGCCGGTCCCCCTCGTTCTCCAGCCGGTGTATCTCCAGCCGGTGGGGCTTTAGCTGCCCGAACCCCTCTAGGTGGTCCAGCGCTGCGGCGAGCTCGATCCCCGCCTTGGCCAGGTATTCGCCCATCTGCCTGGCCGGATCCGAGATGGTCTGGATCCGGTACAGGTCGATCTTGTCGCCGGTCTCCTCCGCCAGGTCGACCACGTCGTCCAGGCTCGACGCGAGCAGCAGGATGTCCTCCTGCTCGAGCGGCGTGATGAACGTGCTGTTGACCAGGTTGTAGATCTGATGTGTCGCGTCGTCGCAGTCGTGCTCAAGATCCTGCAGGCGCGCGTGCCGGCTCCTGCCCTCCAGGAGAGATTTGCTCAACTCGGTCAGTGTCTCGCTGACCAGCTCTCCCTGCTTCCGAAACAGGTCGAAGAAACGCCGCCCTCGGGGTAGTGGAATCAGTTTCATCGCATCCTCCGGCGTGAAGCCTATAGCCGTCTGTCTGAGGGCATCGTCAATGCACACCTACAATCTGAAAGTTGACGGGAAAGCACTGAGTTGTCCGTCCCAGGAACCACGTGGCACGCGGTGCTAGCCTGTTGATGTGATCGCTGATCGGAGGCCTCGCGTCCTTTTTGTCTGCGTCCACAACGCTGGCCGCAGCCAGATGGCGGCCGCCCTTTTCAACCGCCACGCAAGCGGTCGCGCGCATGCTGATTCGGCGGGAACCAGGCCCGCGCCTCACCTTCATCCGGAGGTCGTCGAGGTGATGCGCGAGATAGGAGTCGACCTCTCGGCCGCAAAACCGCGGCTGATGACCGCAGAGCTGGCCGCAGGAGCGGATCGCGTGATCACCATGGGCTGCGCTGAGGGCGAGTGCCCCGTGGTGAGCGTCCCCGTCGAAGACTGGGGACTTCCGGACCCAGCCGGCCAGCCGCTCGCGACGGTGAGGGCGATTCGCGACGACATCGATCGCCGAGTGAGATCACTGGTCTCTAGCATCGCGATCTGACGCAGCTCAGGCGCTCTTGATGGCGATCGTTTCGATGATCTCCGCCACCGATTCGCATTCGTCCAGTGTCGACTCGAGCAGCGAGTAGAGATCCTTCCATTTGATGATGTCCGCAGCGGTTTGGTGGTTGGTTTCGAAAAGCCTCTGGAGTGCGTATCGTGTGATCTCGTCCCCCTCGTTCTCGAGCCGATGAATCTCCAGGAGGACCGGTTCGATGTCGTTGAAATCTTCCAGCTTGTCCAGTGCCTTGGCCAGCTCGACGCCCGCTTTCGCCAGGCATTCGCCGAACCTCATGGCTGAATCCGTGATCGAGCCGATCTCGTAGAGATCGATCTTGTCTGAGACCTCTTCTGCCAGGTCGACGACCTCGTCGAGTGCGTGAGCCAGGAGCAAGATGTCCTCCTGCTCGATTGGCGTCGTAAACGTGCGATTGGTCAGGTTGTAGATGTCGTGCGTGACGTCGTCGCACATGTGCTCGAGCTCGCGTAGACGGGGATGCCGGCTCCGGCCCTCCGCTAGTGATTCCCCAAGCTCAGTCAGCGTCTCGCTGACCAGCCCGCCCTGCTGCTTGAACAGCTCATAGAAGCGGTGCTCGCGCGGGATCAAGCTCAGCTTCAGGCTCTATTCACCCCTGGCTAAGCGTAAGGCAGGCGGGCCATGGGGACACTGCAAAGGCGCAGGTTCAGCTTTCGCGCCGGGATCAGTTCAGGAGGGGCTTGCCACCCGCGGTCACGCGCTTGAGGTTAGCCAGTGCGAGGTCCTGGACGCTTTTGGGAAGAGGCGCGTACTGGAGGTCCCGGCCATAGGCCTGGCCGTCGGTCACAAGCCACTTGAGCAGGAACAC
>JBGQGS010000183.1:0-4374 GCA_041497555.1 Candidatus Dormibacteraceae bacterium
AGGTCGGCCACGGTGACTGAGCCGTAATCCTTCCCAAGCACTGCTTGCGCGGTGTGCCAGACAGCTCGCGCAGGGGCCGGCCCTCTGTCGGCCAGGTCCGAGAGCCGAAGGGCGTCGTACAGCTGGATGTTGGGCGCCTGGCGCAGCTGGGCCGCAAGCCATTTCGCCCACTGCTCGACGTTGCCCTCGGAAGGGGAAGTACCTTGCACTGCGCCGGAAGCCGCCAGCTTGGCCGCCACCGCCGTCGCCTTCGCGTCCGCCGCAGAGGCCGCCTTCTCAGCAGCGCCGGCGGCTTTATCGGCAACGACCGCGGCCTTCTGAACCCCTGCTGCGGCCTTGGTCTCGGCCTCTTCCGCCACCGCCTCCGCCTTCGCAGCCGCTTCGGTCGCTCGCGCCTTCATCGCGCTCAATCCGCCGCCGGCGATCTCGCTGATCCGGTCCGCCGCGCTGCCGACGTCGCTTCCGCCGGCGCCATCCCCGGTGCGCAGCCGCTCGCCGAAGCCTCGGCCGAGCGCGCCGCCGATTAGGTTTGGCACATCGAGTCCGGTCAGGCCTTTGATCGCGGTCGTCGATTCGATCATCGCGCGCGTCGCGTTCTTGACGATGTCCGACGCGCCATCCGCGCTCATCACGGTCAGTGAATCGATGTGGCCCATCGGTTCGGCAGCCGCCCGCACGATGTCGGGCAGCGCGGCGAGCACCGTCTGGATGATGGCGGCCTCGTTGAACTGCTTGTAAGCGTCCGCCCGCATCGCGAGCGCCTTGGCCTCCGCCTCGCCCTTGGTGAGCACGATCTGCGCCTCCGCCCCACCTTCGAGCCGTGTCGTTTCGGCGTCTGCCTCGGCTGACGCGATCCGCGCCCGCTTATCACCCTCTGCTCGCGCGATCACGGCCTGGGCCTCGGCCGCGGCCGGCTTGACCGTGGACGACAGCAGCTCTTTCTCCTTGCGGTCGGCCTCGAGCTGGGCCAGCTCGGTCTGCTTGCGCACGACCTCCTGCTGAGCCTCGGCCTGCGCCAGTGGACCGGCCTGGTCGGCGCGCGCCTGCGCGGCGGCAACCTGAGTTTTCGTCTCGGCCTCGCGCAGCGCGACGTCTCGCCCGGCATTGATCTTGATCTGCATCGACTCCGCCTCTCGAACCGCGGCCTCCTGGTCGGTCGTGGCCTTGACCATGCGGGCATCGCGGGTGACGGTGGACACGCTCTGCTGGCCCAGGAGCTCGATGTAGTTCGACTCATCCGAGAAGCTCTGAATGGTGAACGCATCGATCTGCAGGCCGCTGGTCGCGAGGTCGCCCTTGGCGGCGTCCTGCACCTGCTGCAGGAGCTTCTGGCGGTCGCGGATGAGCTCCTCGATGGTCAGCGTGCCGACGATCGACCGCAGCGATCCCTCCAGCACGTTCTTGACGATCGAGTCCACCTGCTCCGGCTTGGCGTCGAGGAAGCGCTCGGCCGCATTGCGGAGCGACTCCACGTCGCGTCCGATCTTGAACGTGGCCACCCCCTGGACCTGCACCTTGATGCCCTGGCTCGTCACGGCGTCGCTCAGCTGCACGTTGATCTGGCGAGCGGTGAGCTTCAGTCTGCCCACCCGGTTCAGCAGCGGCATGACGATCGTCCCGCCTCCGACGACAACCTTCACCCCCTTGTCGCCCGGAGTCGACACGACCTTGCCGCGCTCGTCGCGCACCTTGGCGCCTCGGGAGCCGGCAACGATGATGGCTTCGTTGGCGCCGGCCACCTTGTAGCGGCTTGCCACGAACGCGAGGATGAGGATGAGGATGATCACGCCGGTCACAACGAGGAAAGGCGAAGACGTCACGTAACTAGGCATCGGACCGTGCTCCTTCGTTGCTTACGAGAGGTCCCCGCGAACTCATGCCGAAGCCTCGGAGCTCGTGGGGCTAACTACCGGATTGAGTGCGACGACCAGGTTGGCCCCGGCGACGGCCACGACCTTCACCACACGTCCCGCCGGTATCTCGGAATCGGCGGTGGCGGTCATGTTGTGAGATGCGCCGGCGAAGCTGATGAGAACTGTGCCGAAGTGGTTGGCGGGGATCCCGACCGACACACGGCCGGTCGACCCGACCATGTCCTCCAGGCTGAAGGAATCCGTCGATTCGGCCTGCTTCAGCACTTTGAACGCGCCGAACGCCACACCTGCGCCGAGCGCGCCCGCCACCGTGGCCACCAGAGTGGCGACCCCTACCCCAGCGTTGAGGCTGTGCAGACCGAAAAGCCCGCCCGCCCCGAACATGGCGACGAACCCGAGGAGCAGGGGCGTCGGGGACACGCCTGCGACATCGAAGCCGAGATGGATCGCGCCCAGGATGCCGCCGAAGATGTCGTCGACAACCAGGGTGAAGAGGAGGAGGCCGCCCCCGAGCAGCAGGCAGACGCCGAAGACGAGGTCAGCCGCGCTCATGCCCTACCACCCGAGCCTGATCTTAGGCCGCTGGAAAGCCCACCGCAGGCGTCGGTGGCTATCCGTCCAGGAAGTCGGCGATGGCCCGCGCGGCGCCAGCCGCCATTCCGACGGTGTAGTGGTTGGCTTCGATCTCGATTCCCTTCGCCGTCGGGACTTCACGCAGGAAACGCACGTAGTCCTCCTTCGTGATGAGGAAGCCGAAATTGGGCGGGACCTGCTGCGCGGCGCGCACCAGAAGGACGGGCATCGTGAGCGCCGACCAGAGCTTGTAAGGGTCTTGCTGGAGACGGTATTGCTCGTCCTCCCATGGCGCCGGCCTTTGCGTTCTGAAGGAGACTCCCCCCTCCACGTCGACGAGCTCGTAGTCGAACAGGCGCTCCCAGGGCGGCCACGGTTGGTAGTGGGGCAGGTTCCTGGCGAGCGTCATGAATGCTTCGCGGGATGGAAAGACCATTGCCAGCCGGTCGAGTCCCGCGTAGACCGGCACTTTGATCGACTCCTCGGGCAGGCCGGCAGCGTCGAGCAGCACGACCCGGCGAACGCGTGTGGGCGCCATCTGGGCCACAACCATCGCGATCCAGGCGCCCATCGACCAACCGATGACGTCAAAAGACCCGGCCCCCAATTGGTCGGCTATTTCGATGACGTCTTTGGCGTGGGATGGCCAGCCATAGGTACCGGGGCCGGTGTTGCTGCTGCGCCCCCGCCCGCGCGGGTCGAAGGCCACCTTGCGATGGCGCTCCCCGTCGAGGGTTTCGTAGATGACGTCGAAGCTCCGCAGGTTGGCGCTCAGGCCAGGAATGCCGATGACCAGCTGTCCCGCATCAGAGCCAGAGACTTCGCAGGCGACCTCGCCTGAGCGCAGCTTCAAGCGTCTCGAGACCACTGTCGTGGCCTTGTCACCGCTCATTCACGTCGCCTACTTACTACCGGCCGAGCGCGACTTGACGACCTCTCCGCCTTTGACGACGAGGTGGACGTTGTCCGGCTTGGCCAGCAGCGTCAGATCCGCCAGTGGGTCGCCTGGCACCCCGATCAGGTCAGCCCACGAGCCTGCCTTGAGCTGTCCGACGCCCGGCATGCCGATGGTCTCCGCAGCCACCGTGGTCGCCGCCCGGATGCAGTCGATTGGCTCCATCCCGAGCGCGCGCATGAGCAGGAACTCCTCGCCGTTGGTGCCCTGCGGACCAACGCCGGTGTCGGTCCCGAACGCGATCTTCACGCCAGCCTCGATGGCCAGCCGGATGCTCGCGGTGTGGTCCGCAACCACGGCACGGGCCTTGTCAGCTGCGTAGGCCGGCATCTTCCCCGCCTCCGAATGGCGAATGACCCACTGTGGGGCGACCAGGGTCGGCACCAGCGCGTTGCCGCCGTCGAGCATCATCTCGATCGCATCACCATCGAGCCAGATGCCGTGCTCGATGGTGGCGACACCACCGCGAAGAGCGTTCTTGATCCCAGCATTGGCCTGAGCGTGGGCCATGACTTTGCGGCCTTGCGCCGCGGCCTCCTCTACTGCTGCCTTGATCTCGTCCAGCGTCAGCGCGGCGTGGTGAGGCTGGTCGCCAGGAGACAGAACCCCGCCTGACGTGCAGAGCTTGATCCAGTCCGCTCCCGCTCGGATCAATTCACGCACGCGCCGACGCATCGGCTCCACGCCGTCGACCGTCATGTGTGGCCGGTCGGGCAGCGGAATATCGAGGTCCGCGCCGCACATGAAGTGCACGTCCGTGTGGCCTCCGGTCTGACTCAGGGCGCTCACTGTGACGAACATGCGTGGGCCTGGAAAGTAGCCGGCGTCGATCGCCATCCGTACACCGGCCGGCGCTCCGGCGGCGTCGCGCACGGTCGTGAATCCGGCCTCGAGCGTGCGGCGGGCCCCCTGGACAGCCCGCATGAGCTCGAGCGTCGGAGGCGTGGTCAGCTCGCGAGCGAAGTCGAGCCC
>JBGQGS010000184.1:0-4368 GCA_041497555.1 Candidatus Dormibacteraceae bacterium
ACTTTCGTTCCGTCCAGCATCCGGACCTCGGCGCCCTGGTAGCAGATGATCGGACCGTCCAGCCCCAACCGTTCGACCCACGGCAGGGCACCTGGAAAGGGCCGGCCGGTGCAAGCGATGACTGTCACTCCCGCCCGGATGATCCGGCTGAGCGCCTCGACGTCACGCGGGTCGAGGTTCAACCTCAGGTCGAGGATCGTGCCGTCGAGGTCGAGGGCCATCAGGCGATACCGAGTCGCGAGGGCTATCTCTTGACCTCTGGGTTGAGGAGGTTCGGCGGCCGGCCGCCGCGGACCGCCGTCGCCATGTTGCGCGCGGCCATAGCCGACATCTCCGAGCGCGTGCGGACCGTGGCGCTTGAAATGTGCGGGGCGAGCACGACGTTGGGCATGGGGATCAGGCCAGGGTGAACCGCCGGCTCGCGCTCGTAGACGTCAAGCCCGGCGCCCGCGATCTTCTTTGCGTTCAGCGCCTCGACCAGCGCAGCTTCGTCGACCACAGGCCCACGCGAGGTGTTGATCACGATCGCTGACTTCTTCATCTGGCTGAACTGCGGCGTGCTGAGCAGGTGATGCGTCTCCTGGGTCAGAGGCACGTGCACGGACACGAAGTCGGACTCGGCCAGCAGCCTGCCCAGGTCGACCCGAGTCGCACCAAGCTGCTGCTCGGCGTCGGGTGGCAGAGGATGTGGATCGTAGTACAGCACGCGCATGTTGAACCCCTTGGCGCGATGCGCGACGCCCTTGCCGATCCGGCCGACGCCGATGAGGCCCAGCGTCGCACCGAACACGTCGGCGCCGAGCATCATGTCGATCGCCCAACCCCTGAACCGTCCCTGGCGGGTGAAGTTGTCGGCCTCGACGATTCGCCGCGCGGTCGCCATCAGCAGGGTGAACGCGAAATCCGCTGTCGAGTCGTCGAGCACGCCAGGAGTATTGGTCACCATTACCTTGTGCGCGGTGGCGGCTGCGACGTCGATGTTGTCGAACCCGACCGCAACGTTGCTGACGATCTTCAGCCCAGGCGTCGATAGCACGGTCTCACGAATGGGGTCCATGAGCTGGCTCACGATCCCGATACAACCTTCGGCCGCCTGCCTGATGGTCGCCTCGTCCAGCGGCCGGTCGGCCGGGTAGGCGACGACCTCACCCGCCTCCGCGAGGATGGCGGGGCCCGGGTCGAGAATCGGATGCATCAAAAGGACGCGCGGTCTTCCGCCCGTGCTCATGGGTTCAACCCCAGCTCCTCTGCAATCGGCTTCAGGGCATCGCGGACGATCTCCACGTGCTCGTCGAAGGGTATACCGAGAAGCTCGGCCCCGGCCACGAGCTCCTCGCGATGGACGCCACGGGCGAATGCCTTGTCCTTCATCTTCTTGCGCACGGTGCTCGGCTCGACGGAGCCAAGCGACTTATCCGGCTTGACCAGCGCGCAGGCGATGATGAAGCCGCACATCTCGTCCACCGCGAAGAGCGCCTTGCGCGCCGGCGTGTCCCGCGGAACGCTCAGGTAGTTGGCGTGCGAGGCGATGTCCTCGAGGATGTCCTCAGGCCAGCCGCGCTCGCGCAGCATCTGTATCCCGCGCATAGGATGAAGGTCCAAGGTCGGCCCTGACTCGTAGTCCCAGTCGTGAATGAGGCCCAGCACCGCCCAGCGCTCCTCGTCCTCACCAGAGCGTCGCGCGTAGGCGCGCATCGCCGCCTCCACGCTGCGCATGTGTCGCCGCAGCTGATCGGTCTTCGTCATGGAGGTGACGAGCTCCCAGGCTTCGGCACGAGTCGGTACGGTCAAATTAGGATCTCCTTCAAGGCAGCTAGCAGGCGTTCGTGTTGGGCGCGCGTGCCGATCGTGATCCGGAACCAGCCCGCGATCGGGTCACGATCGTAATGGCGGACGAGGATCCTGCGCTCGCGCAGGGCATCCGCGATGTCGACGGCCGAGTTGCCCAGGGCCGGCTTGACGAAGACGAAGTTCGCCTCCGACGCGGAGTGCTCGAAACCGAGCTCGCGCAGCCGATCTTCCAACCAGCCGCGCTCGGCGACGACGTGCCGGACGATCTTGCGGTGGTGTTCCTCGTCCTCGATCGCCGCGCTCGCCGCGACGATGGCGAGACGGTCCACGTTGTATGAGTCCTTGACCGCATCGAGGGCAGCGATGAGTTCTGGGCATCCCAGCGCGAAGCCGATACGCAAGCCCGCCAGCGCGTACGACTTGGACATCGTGCGCAGGATGAGAAGGTTTTCGTGTTTGGCCAGCAGCGCGACCTGCGACTCCACCGCGAAATCGACATACGCCTCATCCAGGGCGACCACGCCTTTGGATCGCATCAGCACGCGCTCGACCGAAGGTCGGCCATGCCAGGTGCCGGTCGGCGAGTTGGGATTGACCAGGAACTTCAGCGGGGCCGGGTCGTCCATGAGGTCGCTTGACCAGGTCCACATTTCGGCACTCGGGTGCGGCACAGGCACCGCCTCGTGGAGGTGGCAGAGCGGCTCGAACAACGGGTAGGTCGGAGTCGGATACGCGACGCGGTCTCCCGCATCGACGAACGCGCGCAAGCACATTTCGATCAGCTCGTCCGCTCCGTTGCCGAGCGTGACCTGTGCCGGATCCAGGCCGAAGTGCTTCGCGATGGCGCGCCGAGCAGGCGCAGCGGTCGGGCTGGGATAAAGGCGCAGCGAATCATCGACCGCCCCCTTGATCGCCTCGATCACCCTACGCGAGGGGGGCAGCGGCGACTCGTTGGTATTGAGCTTGATCCAGTCGTCGCCGTCGGGCGGCTGCTCCCCCGGGGCGTACGGCCTGAAGCCCTGAAGGGCTTTCCTCAGGAAGCTTTGCGGCATTTACGAGACCCGCCGCGAGAGGATCGCCGGATCTTTGGCGCCCATGCGGTCGATACGTGCGTCAGGGGGCCCGTCCCGTCGTCGTCGCGCATGGCCAAATGCGCTCCTCCTAGGTCCACCCCTTCCTTCGTCTCGGCTCGCCTGGCCACCAAATCTCACGGCGCTCCCTCTCGGCGGGCCTCGAGTAGGAAGGTTTCAAGCGCAAGACGAGGGCTGACGTTCTGCTCGAGGTAACCGAGCGTGTCGTAGGAGAGCTCGAGCAAGCGGGCCCAGCGCCCTTGCACGCGGCCTCGGCTCGCGAGCATCCTCTTGCGCAGCTCGATCTGCCAGCTCGCGATCGCAAAAAGCGCGGGGTCTTCGGCCTCGCCTTCGGTCCGCCGCCACGCCATCTGCCCGGCGTCCAACTCTGCCGCCACCTGCAGGGGCACGTCGGCGGGTGCGCCGAACACCTCCTCGAGGCGTCGAGTCCACAGGTCGTGGAGCTCGATCACGCTCTGATCGCCGGCCACCCGCACCGCCCAACCAGGCCGCCCGCGCGCCAGTTCCGCGATGAGCCGCGCCCGGCCGATGTCGACCCCCTGCGCCGCGAGCAGCTTCTCGATCTCAGGCGAAGGCACCGGGTGGAAGAAGACGCGCTGGCAGCGCGATACGACTGTGGGCAGCACGACGAACGGATTGAGGCTCGGCGTGGTGAGAATGATCACCCGGTGGGGATGCGGCTCTTCGAGCGTCTTGAGCAGAACGCTCTGGTCCTGGTCGCGCAGGCGTCCGACGTTGGTGACAAGCGCCACGCGACGCACGCCAACCGCAGGCTTGAGGTTCAAGAAAGCCTGCAGCGAAAGCTCGTGGAACTCAGGAGGCTTGTCCGGCAGCAAACGGATCTCGTTGATCGAAAGCGGCTTGATGCGGTCGTCCTCCCAGTAGTCGGGGTGGCGGACAAGCGACGCCTCAGGCAGCAGCGAGGACGCGAGGACGCGTGCGGTGGTGGTCTTGCCAAGCCCCGCCTCTCCGACGAACAGGTAGGCGTGCGCCAGACGGTCGCTGTCGACCTGCGAGCGCAGTTGTTCCAGCGCCTGGGTGTGGCCGGCAACCGAGGAGAATGGATCGGTCACGGCGTCTGGGGCGGCGCTGATCGTCGGGCCTTGATCTCGCGCTCGATCGCCAGGCGCTGCGCGCGACCCTGCAGCCACACCTCGCGAATCCGCTGCAGCGCCGTCAAGTTCGTGAGCAGCGCCAGCAGGAAGACGACGGCATAGAGCACGACTCCGCCGAAGATCAGACCGATCACGGTCACGACTACGCGCTCCGGACGCGCGAAGACTCCGGAGTCACAGGTGAACCCGAGGCTCTGGGCGCGCGCCCGCACGTAGCTCACCAAGAAGGACCCGGCGAGAGCCGCGAGGGTCGCCAGCACAAGCCACCGCTGAAGCGACCCGCCGGCGCCGACGAAGTACGCGGCGAGGCCGAGGTAGATCGCACCTTCGGAGTAGCGGTCGAGCGTCGAGTCGAGGAAGGCACCGTAGGG
>JBGQGS010000185.1:0-4362 GCA_041497555.1 Candidatus Dormibacteraceae bacterium
GAGAGAGGGGGCATCGTTGACGCCGTCTCCGGTCATTGCCACTATTTCGCCGTTCGCCTTTAGCGCGTGGACGATACGCAGCTTCTGCTCCGGCATGATCCGGGCGAAAACGGTCGCGGTGCGCAGGCGCAGAGCAAGCGCCGCTTCGCTCAATTGCTCAAGCTCGTCGCCTGTCACAAGGTCTTTCGTATCGAGACCAGCCTGGCGGGCGATGGCTCTGGCGGTAGCCGGGTAGTCGCCGGTGATCATCACCACCTTGATGCCAGCCGACCGGCATTCGCCGACTGCATCCGGCACACTCCGGCGCAGCGGATCGGCAAGGCCGACAAGGCCGAGAAACTCGAAGGCGAAGTCGTGCTGCGAGTCCGGCCAGATCTGCCCGGCGAAGGAGGCACGGGCAACGCCCAACACGCGCAGGCCCTCGGCGGCCATGGCATCGACGGACTGGGTCAGCGCGGCGAGATCCATCGCGCTGAGGTGGCAAAGATCGGAGATGGCTTCAGGTGCGCCCTTGGCCGCGATGACGAAGCCTTGCCTGCCGTCATCTGGCCGCCAGACGTGCGACATTGCGAGTAAGTTGGGGCGAAGCCCATAAGCGTGCGCAAGCTTCCAGTTGGGTCCATGCAGGTGTGCGGTATCAGCCAACTGGTTGCTACCCAGATCATGAAACGCCTTCTCCATGGGATCGAATGGATCGGGCGCACTGGCGAGAAGACTGATTTCGATCAGGTCATGAAAGTCCTCCGGCACCTTTCCGCCGGACACCTCGCGAGGCCGGAGAATCTCGCCGTTCTTGAGCCGCAGCTCGGCGACTGACATCCGGTTCTCGGTCAGCGTGCCGGTCTTATCCGTGCACAACACCGTCGCCGAGCCGAGGGTTTCAATGGCTGCGGCGCGCCGGGTCAGCACACGCGCCCGCGAGATTCGCCACGCACCCACCGCCATGAAGACCGTGAGCACGACCGGAAGCTCCTCGGGCAGCATCGACATGCCGAGTGCGATGCCGGCGAGCAACGCATCGAGCCATCCTCCACGCGAGATGCCGTACAGCACCACGGCCAGGACGCTGACGGCCCCGCCGACGATGGCGAAGATCCGCACAAGCCGGCGGGTCTGCTCCCGCAGCCGTGGCGGCTCTGTCTCGAGAGTGCTTAGCGACTGGCCGATCTTGCCGATCTCGCTCAATGCGCCGATCGCGATCACCTCGCCTACTCCGGTCCCGCGCACAACCAACGAGCCGGAGAAGATATAGGGAAGGTCATCGCCACCCGGCCGGCGACTGTTGGGCGATGCGCCGGTACCGGCGATCTTGCGTACCGGCACGGACTCCCCGGTCAGCAGCGATTCATCAGTCTGTAGGTCGTGACTTTGAACGAGAACCGCGTCCGCCGGCACCCGGTCTCCCTCCGCAAGCACGACGAAATCGCCGCGGACCACCTCCCGGCCGGCGATTCGCTTCCGCTCCCCATTACGAATCACTAGCGCACGAGGGCTGGTGAGGTCGCGCAGCGCTTCCAGAACACGCTCGGTGCGGGTCTCTTGCACTACGGTGATCGAGACCGACATCGTCGCGAAGGCGAGCAGGATGAGAGCTTCGGTCAGGTCTCCGAGGACCAGATAGATCACCCCGCCGCCGAGCAACAGCGCCATGATCGGCTCACGCACGACCTCGAAGATGATGTGCAACGGCGTGCGCCGACCCGGTCGGGGTAGCTCGTTGTACCCCTCGGCTTTCAGCCTGGCCATAGCATCCGCCTCGGTCAGGCCATGGATCGCGGCGACCGATGACGCGTCGTTCAGCGCTTCAACCCTCTCCGAATAGTCTGGCGCTCGACCCTTGTATTCCGAAGCGCACCTTCACGGGTTCGCCTTGTTGAACCTCGCGGACCTGTCGAAGGTCCTCGTAAGAGAGAGCCCTTTTGCTCTGGCGATGCCGCCAAGCCGATGCGACGGTTTGGCCACGAGGCGCGCATTTTGGAAATCGAGCACCGCACACTTGGTGGAACGCTGAGGACTGGCTCGTGAGCCGGTCCTCGGTCGCCGCACACCGACACTTGCTGGCAGTTTGCCTCGCCGCGCTTGCTCTCGCCTCGTGCGGAGGTGGAGAGTCTCCGGCTCCGGCCTCCTTGACGACGCCGACTGTGGTGACGCGGGACGGCAACGCCGCGACAACTCTCGAAGACCAGTTCATCGCGGCGATCAACCGGGTGAGCCCATCAGTCGTCGTGATCGAGACGGGAAGCGGCCTCGGATCGGGAGTAATCGTCGACGCTCAGGGCAACATCATCACCAACGCCCACGTTGTGGCAGGGTTCACCACGTTTCGTGTCTTCCTCTCCACCGGGAAGTCTTACGACGGCAAGCTGATTGGGGCTTTTGCCCCTGACGACCTCGCGGTGATCCGCATTAGCGCCCCTGATCTCCGGCCGGCCGTCTTCGGCGACTCTGACCATCTGTCTGTCGGCAGCATAGTCATGGCAGTCGGCAGTCCGCTCGGCCTCCAGAGTTCGGTTACCGAAGGCATCGTCTCCGCGCTTGGGCGTCAGGTTACGGAACCCAACGGCGTTGTATTGCCGCCCTTGATCCAGACCAGCGCAGACATCAACCCGGGCAACTCGGGCGGTGCGCTCGTCGATCTGAACGGAGAGGTGATCGGAATTCCGACGCTGGCCGCTCAGGACCCACAGGCGGGCGGGACCGCTCCAGGAATCGGTTTCGCGATTCCTAGCAACGTGGCCAAAGACATCGCGGCCCAGCTGATTCAAAACGGTCGGGTCACCAACAGCCATCGGGCATACATGGGCGTCCAGGTCGCCAGCCTCCCCAACGGCAAGGGAGTGATGATCTTCTCGCTGGTCCCGGGTGGGCCCGCGGACAGGGCCGGATTGAAGATAGACGACGTCATTACGGCGATCGGCGGTCGATCGGTCCCCGACCAGCCGGCGCTGGCCTCAGTGCTGTCCAGCCTCCAGCCAGGGCAGTCTGTCCAGGTTCAGGTCAGCCGGCCCGATGGGTCCGAGGTCTCGTTGCCCGTGATCCTGGGAGAGCTGGCGGGGTAGGCCCGATCGGCGAAAGGCGCGACCGGCTGCGGCTTGCGCGACTAATGAACGAAGGGGCCTTTGATCCGGTGCTCGTGCCACCGCCCACGCTCCTGGAGCACGACGAAATCGAGAATCTCACCCAACTGCTCATCGAGGTCGGGGACTTTATAGGCGTCCGAGGCATCGCCATCGCGAATCAGCTGGCTGACCGGTACCACCCCACCAGAGAGACATGCCAGCAGGGGGAGCCACCGTTCCAGCAGGTCAAAGATTCGTTTCATCCTCGAACGTCTCGTTCACGCGTTTATGCGCCACGGGACAGAGCGAGCAATAGGGCCGTTGGTCCCCCTTCGTCCAGGACCGCAGGCTGGTCTTTCGCCTGAGGAGGATATTCGTCCGTCAGCCGCTGAACAATTCGCTATGAAGCTGCTTCAGAAGCGACTGGGCTGGAAACACCCCCGCCGGCGTCGCCTCCATCGAGCGGTCCGAGCGACCGAAGCTCTGCAGCACTGCGCAGAGGTCGGTCACGAAGGATCAAAGTGAAAGCAAGCCCCAGGGCTCCGGCAACAATCGTGATCCAGAAGAGATCACCAATCGACAGAGCCAGGGCGTTGTTGGCCCCCGCGATCACTTTAGGAATCAGCGGCTGCAGCGGGCCTGGCAGCAGATGCTCAAGCAAGGCGCGGCCGTTGCCGACGTTCTGCAGCGCACCCGACAGCTTGATCATCTCGGCAATCACCGACTGCGGCACACCTGCTTCGGCAAGGTTCGTCGGCAGCCGGTTGGCGAAGGATGACGAGAAGATGGTGCCGGCAGCGGCCAGTCCAACCGAAGCGCCGATCTGACGCAGGAAGGTGAGAGTGCTGGTCGCAACGCCCAGCCGATCCGCCGGCACCGCGTTTTGAACCACAACCGTATAGCCGGCCATGGCCGGTCCGATGCCGAGGCCAAGCACGAGCATCCAACCCCACAGCTCCCAGTCGGAAACGCCGGCCGTCAGGTGTGTCATCAAGAAGCCGCCCACCAGCATCACCAACGCGCCACCGGTCATCAGCCACTTGTAACGGCCGAACCTGCTGATCAAGAGCCCGGTGCCGATGCTCCCCCCCATCAGTCCGACCAGCAAAGGCCAGATGTAATAACCGGACGCGGTGGCGCTGATGCCACGAACGGTCTGGTAGAAGCGGGGCATGAAGATCACGGCGGCGAACATCGCGATGCCGAAGACGAACACCGCCGCCATGCTGACCGAGTAGTCGCGGAGCTTGAACAAGTCCAACGGGAGGATCGGTTCCTTCGCCTTCGACTCAACGAATAGGAA
>JBGQGS010000186.1:0-4354 GCA_041497555.1 Candidatus Dormibacteraceae bacterium
CAAGTCGCCCAGATCGCTGACCTGGTCACGCAGGCCAACGCGCACTATGCGGCGGCTTATGCCGCGCTCAAGGCCGGCGACCTCACCACATTCGCCAACGAGATGGCGACGGTCGGCCAGCTGCTGCAGCAGCTCCAGGCGCTGACTGGAACGACGCCGACAACGCAGGCGTCGCCCTCACCAACCCCGCGCGCCACCACTAGTCCCACGCCCTAGCAGGCCGCCGAAAGCGGTCGGCGAGACCTGCGGTGCGCAGACGGCCGAGGCCTAGGAAGCGCCGAGCACCGAAGCGAGCGCATTGACCATTCCCGAGCAAGGAGCGCAGAAGCTGACAACGGCATCGGCCGAAATGGGCGCCGCAGATCCGTCGATCCGGCTTTCAGCGGGCTGCTCAACTGTTCAGCCAGATCGGAGCGGAACGAAAAGGACCGGGAACAGGGAACGGAAGCTGACCTCGTCGCCGTGCTTTTCGTACAGGCGAAGGTCCTGGGGCTCATCGGATGAAACGACAACCGGGATCACCAGCCGGCCTCCGCCCGCGAGCTGGTCGAGCAGCGCGGGCGGCACCTCACGCGCCGCGCAGGCGACGAGGATGATTTCGTAGGGAGCAGACACCGGCCAGCCCAGGGATCCGTCTGCGACGGCGACCTCCACGTTGGTGAAACCGTGCCGCGCGAGGGTCTCCGATGCGTGCTCGGCGAGCCTTGGCTCCCGCTCCAGGGTGATGACCTTGCGACAAAGCCGGCTCAACACCGCTGCTTGATAACCGGAACCCGCGCCTACCTCTAGCGCGATGTCGTCGGGCTTCGGCGCGACCGCTTGCGTCATCAGCGCGACGACCAGCGGCTGTGAGATCGTCTGGCCGCAGTCGATAGCAAGGGCGCGGTCTTCGTACGCATGGCGCCGCAGCCTAGGCGAGATGAACTCCTCGCGCGGGATCTCGGACATCGCTTGCAGCACGCGCTCGTCGGTGACCCCGTGAGGCAGCAGTTGCTCGGCCACCATCCTCTGCGCCGGTGTGTTCATCGGAGCGAGAGTACAATCACCATCGTTTCCTTGGCGTCGTCCGTCCCGAACTCCGTCCCGCAGAAATGGCGCCGCCCCGTCAAGCAGCGCTCGCGCCTGGTCAGACGCACAGGCCCCGCTCACGCGCGCGTCGAGTTCGCTCATCCCTCCGAGCAGGAGTTCGCGCGTTTCCTCGACTACTACCGAATCCGATGGGTGTACGAGCCCTTGTCGTTTCCGATCGGCTGGGAAGGCACGCGTGTCTCCGAGATGTTTACGCCCGACTTCTATCTTCCCGAGCACGATCTTTACATCGAGCTCACGACGATGAAGCAGTCGCTCGTGACGCCGAAGAACCGCAAGTTCCGGATGCTTCGCGAGCTCTACCCGGAGCTCAACGTTCGACTGCTGTACCGAAAGGATTACTCCCAGCTCCTGGCCAAGGCCGGCTACGGGGCAGTCGAGGTGCAGAACCTGCGCAAGCAGGATATCGGTGACATCCTCATCTCGCCGGTCGAGCTCGAAACTCGTGTCAAGGCGCTGGCCCGGAAGATCTCGCGCGACTATCGTGGGCAGTCGCTCGTCATCGTGGGAGTGCTCAAGGGCATCACCTTCTTCCTCGCGGACCTTGCGCGCGGGATCAAGGTTCCATTCGTCATCGACTATCTCGACCTGCGCCGCTATGCCGGCGCACAGCCGCACGACCGCGTGCGGATCGCGCGCGACATCGACTATCCGATCGCCGGTCGTCACGTCCTGCTGGTGGAGGATGTCGTCAACACCGGCCTGACCCTGGACTATGTGTTCTCCGAGCTGCGTGCGCGCGAACCGGCCTCGATCGAGGTGGTCACGCTGCTAGATCGACCGCTGCGGCGCCTGGTCAAGGTGCCGATCCGCTACGTGGGCTTTCAAATCCCCAACGACTATGTCGTGGGTTACGGGCTCGACTACCGGGAGTTGTACCGCAACCTTCCTTTTATCTGCATTCTGCGCTCGAGCGTCTACGACATCGCCACGGCAACCAGCCCCATCCTCCCGGAGGGCGAAGCGTAGACGGCGGGGCCCGGCTGCAACGCCTGCTGGCCTGGATGGCGCACCAGGACTTTCAGTTCCTGGTTGATAGCGGGCTGCTCAGACAGGTCGAGGAAATCGTCGTCGAAAGCCACCGGGCGCTCTACACGGCGGAGGAACGGGCGTGGTCGCCGTCGGTCGCTTACCGGTGGCTCCGGTACGAGAATCCGACCCCGGTTGCTTGCCTCACCGACGGCACGACGCGGCTGCGGCAGAGGGGGGCGGAATTCGACGCCAGAGCTGTGGAGAAAGCCTGCGCGGAAGCGTCGAAGAAGGGCTTTTTGAATTGAAACGAGGGTGTGGAGGGCCTGTGGAAAACACATGCCCCAAGCGACCTTCCTGTATACCCTGAAGTCCCCTATGCGTTTTTCGGTTTCCATCCCGGGTTGCCCCGGACCTTCCACCTACTCGACGTTCGGTATCCTCAGGTTTACCGTACTCAGCCGCTTGGGGCGTCGCGAAAGTTAACAGGCGGTTATGGAACGCGTCAACCGCGAAGAAAATCGCACTGCCAGGCAAATCTTTGTGGGCTTGACAGTGCTCGCGATGACGATTAATGGCGGCTCCTAGAATGGGTCGCAACGCCAACACACAGGAGGCCTGACACATGCGCGAAGCCGTGATCGTCGAGGCAGTCCGGACGCCCATCGCTCGGCGAAACGGAAAGCTCAAGGATGTGCACCCTGTCGTACTGGGGTCGCTCGTGCTCAAGGAAATCATCAAGCGCGCGGGCATCGCACCCGACCAGGTCGAAGACGTCGTGTTCGGTTGCGTGAGCCAGGTCGGCGAGCAGGGTCTCAACATCGCGCGCAACGCATGGCTGACCGCAGGCTTTCCCTTCACTACTCCTGGGACGACCGTTGATCGGCAGTGCGGCTCGAGCCAGCAGGCACTCCATTTCGCGGCCAACCTAATTCAGTCGGGCGTGTGTGACGTCGCCATCGCCGGCGGGGTCGAATCGATGAGCCGCGTGCCCATGGGCTCCAACGCCGTGTCACCGGGAACGCCATTTCCTCCCGAGCTGATGGAGCTTTACGACCTCGTCCCCCAGGGCATCTCCGCGGAGCTCATCGCGCGGAAGTACGGGATCTCTCGCCGGCAGATGGACGAGTTCGGCGTGCGGAGCCATCGCCTGGCACACGAGGCGACGGAGAAAGGGCATTTCAAGTCCCAGCTGCTCCCGGTCGAGATCTCGATGGATGGTAACGGGCAGCACGAGCTCTTCAGCAAGGATGAGGGCATCCGCCCGAACGCGAACTACGAGTCAACCGCGGCGCTCCAACCGGCCTTCAACCCCGAGCACTCGATCACCGCGGCCAACTCGAGCCAGATTTCCGATGGCGCCGCGGCCGTCCTCCTCATGTCGCTCGAGAAGGCAAAGCAGCTCGGGCTGAAGCCACGCGCGCGCATCAGGGCCCAGGCGGTTGTCGGAACGGATCCCGTGCTGATGCTCGAGGGTCCCATCCCGGGTACGGCCGCCGTTCTAAAGCGCGCCGGCCTTGACCTCAAGAGCATCGACCTCTTCGAGGTCAACGAGGCGTTCGCGTCAGTCGTCCTCGCCTGGCAGAAGGAGACCGGTGCCGACATGGACAAGACCAACGTCAACGGAGGTGCTATCGCCGTCGGCCATCCTCTCGGCGCGTCCGGCGCAATCCTCATGAACCGCCTCCTCTACGAGCTCGAGCGCCGAGACCTGCGTTACGGACTCGAGACGATGTGCTGCGGCGGCGGCATCGGCACCGCGACGATCATCGATCGAGTGGTCGAATGACGCCATTCCAAACGCTGCCCAATATCCGCCCGCACATCCTTCGGGATGGAGTCGTGGCACGCGCGGTGACAGGCGAGCGTATGACGCTCGCGGTGATCGACCTGGAATCGAAAGCGGTGGTGCCCGAGCACAAGCACGAGAACGAGCAGCTGGGCTTCGTGATCAGTGGATCGATCACGATGCGCGTGGGATCGGAAAAGCTCGAATTGCAGGCCGGCGGTACGTACACCATCCCGAGCAACGTCCCGCACGAAGCGGTTGCGGGCCCGCAAGGTGCCACGGTCGTCGACGTCTTCGCGCCCGTGCGAGCGGACTGGGCAGCCCTGAAACGCGCGGAGCCGAGCGCCGGCCGCTGGCCCTAGGGCTGCCGCCCCCCACCCTGGCCCTCCCCCTTACGGGGGAGGGAAGATTTCGGTAGTGGCCGCGATAGATGCGGCGAATCCCAGCAGAAGCGCAGCGGACGTTCCTGCCAATCGCCAGAGTTGAAGATCCCAATCCGAGGCGTCG
>JBGQGS010000187.1:0-4337 GCA_041497555.1 Candidatus Dormibacteraceae bacterium
GAAGAACGAGCTCGGCGCGCCGCCGGCGGACCTGGAGCTCTCGCTGCCGATCTCGACCCGAACCCTGGACCGCATCGCCTGCGACTGCACCATCTCGCGCGTGCTGCTGGCCGACTCGATGGTGATCGACGTCGGCCGGGCGACGCGAGTCGTCTCGGGGCCGACGAGGCGAGCGCTGCGGGCGCGGGATCGCGGCTGCCGGTGGCCGGGCTGCGACCGGCAGGTCAACTGGTCGACTCCCCATCACATCGTCGCCTGGTCGAGAGGCGGGCCGACTCACCTGCCCAACCTGGTCCTGCTCTGCTTTTTCCACCATCGACTGGTGCATGAGGGCGGGTGGCAGGTGATCAAAGCGGGCCGGGAGTTCCGATTCCTGCCGCCGGAACGGGTGGTGATGAGACGGGCCCGCGGGCCGGGGATGCGCTGGGCGGCCTGATCCCTGTTAGAAGTTGGAGCTTGTCGCCGGCCAGACGGCGGTGACCTGGTCGATGATGGTGGCTGCCTCGGAACCGTCGGTGATGTCGTAGATGAGCGGTTGGTTGATGCCAGGACCGCAGATGCCCTGGCCCTCCGTCCAGTACCAGAGCTGCGTGGAGTTCAGGAAGACCGGCAGGTTGCGAGCGCCCTTGCCAATCAGCTGCGGACTGCCGCCATGCGCCAGGTCGATGAGGTAGATGTTGTGAAGGCCGTCAGAGCGCACCACCGAATATGCAAGGTGGCCTCCGTCGGGGGTAAACGTCGGGTAGTACCAATTGACGCCTGGTAGGTAGCGCTGTGCGCCGCCTGCCTGTGTCCACTGCCAGACGTCCCCTTTCTGCCGGTAGAACAGTGTCTCGGACGTCGGAGACCACACCGCCATCTCCGGCTGGGTTCCCTGCGGCCAGCCCGCGCTGGGAGGCACGAGCGACAGCACCTGTTGCTTGCCTTGAAGGACGAACAGGACGTTGTCGGGAAGCGGTTGATCCAGAACGTAAAGATGGTTCCCTGAATGCGCATAAGCACCTTCTTTCGAGACGTTCGGGCTGCCGCAGCGGCCAAGAGCCGTGGGGAGATTCGCGACGACCTGGTCCCCCGACCTGGTTGTGAGATGGACTTTTCTTTCGGTTCCCGTCGTGTCGTTGTTGCTCTCCCATGCGATCTCGTTGAGCCCGGGTGAGACGGCAAGCAAGCCGGCGCCAAAGCCGGGCGGGTGCGGCAGCTGGAACCAGTGGTAGCGCACCTCCGGAAGGTCGACCACCGCGTAAAGCCAGCAGCAGTCCTGGCCCGCGATCACCACGTGATGGGCGTCGATGATCTGCGCCACCTGCTGGGCGTGGAACTGACAGGCGGTGCGGGGACTGCTTGGGTCCGCGTAATCGCGCAGGACGAGCTCGCCCGTGCCGGCCGCAGCGTGCAGCGCAACGATTGCCACGGGATCCGACGGCCCGATCGGCCCGGAACACGTGATCCAGCTTGCGGTGCGCGCGGCCGAAGCCACTGAGATTCCGCCCGGAATTGACAGGATGTCAAAGGAGGAATTGGTGGAGGACGGCGGCGCGGCCGACGAGGTCGGCATTGCGCTGCTCCTCGCGGCAGAAGCTGATGTGGACGCTGATGGCGAGCCGCACGCGATTGCCAGCAAGGCCAGCACCGACGCCATGGCCGCAGCTCGATTCATTAGGGTCACCTGGTGTAACGATGGGGCTTTGGTTCGGTTATGAGCCGGGCCAACCCGTAACCTGCCGGAGTTCGGTGCGTTAAGCGGCTTAATGAAGATGCGGCCGCGCGGTCTGGGGCAGGCTGTGGTAGTTCTCATCGTTGCCGCCGCGTGCGGCGCTGGGTCCCCGACTGCAAGTAGCCCAACATCAAGTGGCCCGATAAGCGCGTCCTCGACCCGAACGCAGCCCGCCTCAGCCCCTGCAGAGGTCCTCGACGACACCTTCGGTTTCCTCGTCAAGAAGCTCTACGCGAATGAGCCGATCCTTGGTGAGGTCGGATGGTCGGTTCGCCGGGAGAGCGACCCACGGCCCGAGTTTCCCATTGGCATTGGGGAACCGTTTACGATCGCGGTCTCGCCGGACGGCCGTCACGTGGCGTATTGGGCAGGGAACGAGCTGCGCGTCATCGATGTCGCGCCTGATGCGCAACCGCGCACGCTGCTCGCCCTCCCGAACAATGAGTCCGCGCTATGGATAGTGTGGTCAAGCGACGGCACGGGGCTCGTCACCGGGGTGAACGGTGCCGGGGTAGCTGCCGCCGACGCACCACCCGCATATACGGCGCTCCGCGTGGTCGACGTGGCGGGCGGCCAGCCGCGCGAGATCGTTCGCATCCCGAACGCCAACGTCGTGCCCCTCGCCTGGGATCGTCAGGCGCGCCTGATTGCAGCCTATGAGCCTTCCAGCAGCGGTGCCCGGAGCTACTACCTCGTCGAGGAAGGCGGTACCGTCAAGCGCACGGACGCGGGGCCGGGCCTCTACCTTGTCGAGGCGAGCCGTGACGCGCAGCAGGTGTTTGGACGCGGTGACCCCGCCAACGTCTTGCGCGTCTGGCCACGTGCCTCATATGCGGACGGGGTCGAACTCCGGGCAGCCGGCGGCGAGCGCATCCTCGCTGCAGGCTGGCGACCCGGCACGATGGAGATCGGCGTCCTCTTCGAGGATCGGCTAGAGCTCTGGGAAGCGAGTGGCGCGCGCCGTTCGGTACCGCTCCCGCCTCTCCCGCCAACTCTGAACTCGAACGCCTGGCTAGTCTTCCGCGCGGATGGAAAAGCCGTCTTGATCGGCCGCCCGCTCGACTCCCCCTCGGCCAGCGGTTATCCCGACGCGTACGGCGTCACGGTAGATCTCGCCAGCGGTCGGAGTGCGGTTGTCCAGATGGGCGGCTCGCTGCCCCAGCCCGGCTGGTCCGTCCGCGTCGGCCCATAAGTCGTAGGCCTGGGAATGCGCTGGACTGCCCCAGCGGCCGAAAATAGGCTGGTGAGCCGCGCCGTGGTAGAGATCGAATGAGATTTCGAGCCAAGATCCTGCAGACCGGCAAGACCGCGGCGGGGATCGAAGTTCCGGCGAAGGTGGTGGCCTCTCTCGGGTCGAGCAAGCGGCCACCAGTCCGGGCCACGATCAACGGCTTTACCTACCGCAGCAGCGTGGCGTCGATGGGCGGGAAGTTCATGCTCGGTGTGCCTCCAGAGTTCCGCGAGGGCGCCGGGGTGGCCGGCGGCGACGTCGTGGATATCGACCTCGAACTTGATACAGAGACTCGCGAGGTTTCCATCCCGCCTGAGTTCGCCGCGGCGCTCGCGCGCGACGCGCGCGCCAAGCGCTTCTTCGACGGGCTGTCCTACAGCAACAAGCGGCGCCTGGTGATCCCGATCGAGGACGCCAAGGCTGCCGAGACCCGGGAGCGACGCATCGCCAAGACGGTCGAGCAGCTGAGAGAGGGTCGAGCCTAAAGCGGCTGGTCTTTCGCCAGCATGTCGGCCCGCAGTCGCTCACCCATCGCTTCTCGCCAGCCCGTGCATTGACTTCGTCGGCTCCAGCCTATTCTGCTGGAGTGGTCATGACCTGCTCGGTCTGCGGCCGTCCGCTCCCTAACGCCGCCCGGTTCTGCCCGAACTGCGGCGCCTCGGTTGGCCCGCTGGTCGGCACCGAGGAGCGGAAGATGGTCACTGTCCTTTTTGCCGACATTGTCGACTCGACGGGCCTTGGCGGCAGGCTCGACCCCGAGCGGACTCGCGAGGTTCTCGGACAGTTTTTCGGCGCCGCGGCGGAGGAGCTGCTCGCGCTCCGGGGCCGCCCAGAGAAGTTCATCGGCGACGCCGTGATGGCGGTCTTCGGGCTGCCGCACGTTCACGAGGACGATGCACTGCGCGCGATCCGCGCCGGTCTTGCGATCCGTGGTCGGACTCGCCGGCTGGGAGAGGCGGCGGGGCTGGCCGAGCCGCTCGAGGTCCGGATCGGGATCGAATCCGGAGAGGCGGCCATGGGGCGCAACCCCAGCGGCCAGGTGCTGGTGACCGGTCCGGTCGTGAGCGCGGCGGCGCGGCTGCAAACGGCTGCGCAGGCCGGTCAGCTGCTGGTCGGACGCACCACGCATACCCTCACGACGACGAAGGTCTCTTACGGTCGGCGCCGCCGGGTCAGGGCCAAGGGCTTCAATTTGGCCCTCGACGCCTTCCCGGTCGAAGGTCTCACGACGCGCTCTGCGCGACGCACCATCCCGTTCGTCGGGCGCACCAGCGAGCAGGCGATCCTCGATCAGAGCCTTGGCCTGGCGAACTCCACGGGCAGCCCTGTTCTCGTCACCGTCGTCGGCGAGGCGGGCATCGGCAAATCGCGCCTTGCCGACGAGCTGGCGGC
>JBGQGS010000188.1:0-4298 GCA_041497555.1 Candidatus Dormibacteraceae bacterium
CCGCCCTCTTCCCAACCAACTTCTGGTCGGGGCGAGAGTGCGCCGGCGGCGAATGCGGCCACATGGGGTGGCCGAACCACTACTCCGTTCAGAACTTTGGACTCGACAGAGCCCGCAAGTCAAGCACCGGCTCGGCGAACTCAGCAACACTCGCCTGGAAGTGAGTGCGATGTGGTATCAATATGGGAGTGCGGCGCTGTAATCCAAAGTGGCCACCCAGGCCCAGCCAGCGAGCGGATCCGGGCGGGCGGGCTCAAAGATGGAAAGGAGCCGCAACGTGGTGTCGCCCTCCGCGTCGAAGCCAAACACCCCCGTCGCCCCGCTGAACGCGGTGGTCGCTGCCAGCTCGGCGACCAAGCTGTCGCGAGCCGGCATGTTGCCTCCGACCGCCCTGATCCCGCGGTCGAGCGCGTCGTACACGACCCCGGTCGCGTCGTACGCTGCGACCGTGTACGGTCCGTAGTCCTCAGGGCGTCCGTATTGACTCCTGAAGGCGGCGATGACCGGCTGTGCGCTGTCGATCCGCTCGGCGTCGGCGGCCGGCACCGTCGCATAGATGCCGGAAGCATTCGCGCCGGCATCGCGCAGGCACGCGGGATCTAGCGCGATGCCGTCTCCACCGAGCAGAGGCGCCGCCGTCCCCCCGAACACGGTTGCCATCTGGTTGCGCACCCCACAACCGCCGTTCGAAGACGTGCCACCGAAGTAGAGACCTTGCGCGCCGTCGTTCTTGGCGCTCTGCAGGAAAGCGGTGAGGTCGAACGTTTTCGACTGGTCCAGCTCTCGGTGGGCGACGACGCTCCCACCGAGCTTGTTGAACCTGGCCGTGAAGCTGTCGGCCAGGCCCTGGCCATACGCCTCGTTGTCGGAGACCACCGCGACCCGCTGTAGGTGCAGCCGCCGCGTGGCGTAGTCGGCGGCTGCCGGGCCCTGGAGCTCGTCGGTGGTCGACAGCCGGAAGTAGTTGTTGACCCCGGTCGGCCGGAGCTCGGCGGGGGAAGGCAGGCCCGCGTCCTTGCAGGTGATCGCGCCGCGCATCGGGTTCAAATCACCGGGGAGGAACGGCTCCTTGGTCAGGCACCGGCTGCTCGTGGCGGGGCTGACCAGCGCCAGGTGCGCGCGATTCGCAATCGGGATCTGCGCGCGGGCCACGGTGGAGTCCAAGGGTCCGATCATCGCGAGAACCTGAGGGTTCGTGATCAAGGCCTGGAGGTTCTGCACGCCGCGTGACGCGTCTCGCGTCGCTCCAACTGCGTCGTCGCGGGCGTCGACGGCGATGTTGAACCCGTCCAGCGTCGGGTGGCGCTGTACGAAAAAGCGAATGCCGTTGAGGGTGGTCATGCCGGAGCGACCCTCGCTGCCGGTCAGCGGGAGGTCAACGCCGATGGTGATGGTCCGAGCTGTGGCCACACCACTGTCTCCGGCGGAGCAGGCGGGCGAGGCGAGCAGAAATGTGGCGCACGCCGCAGCAGTGCCCTTGAGCACAGGTCGCACTACGTGATTGTCCACGCTCGGGTCCAATCTGGCGGACCTCCGCGACCGGACACTCTTATACTCGTCTTCACCTTCCCAGCCGGGCAATGCACCACGCCACGCCCGGCGCAGGCCATTTAGGAGCGCGTGCATTGAAGACCGAAACCGGTGAGCACCAAAAGCCCCGCTCGCAGTACGCGGATGAGGCCGTCCAGCTTGCGATCGCCGGCAAGTGGGACGAAGCGGTCAAGCTGAACCGTTTGATCGTCGAAAGCTTCGGAGCCGACGAGGAGACGCAGAACCGCCTCGGCAAAGGGCTTTCCGAGCTTGGCAAGTTGAAGGACGCGAAGGCCGCGTACGAGGCCGCGCTCAAGCTCAACCCGATGAACTCGATCGCCAAGAAAAACGCGGCGCGCATCAACACGCTGCTTCACCAGAAGGAAGGCCTGAAAGTCGGAGGGACGAGGGTCGACCTGAACCTCTTCGTCGAGGAGATGGGCAAGACGGTCATCACCGCGCTCGAAGCCGCGGCCCCTGACATCTGCTCCAAGGTTGCTGCCGGTGACGTGGCGGAGCTGCGCATCGACGGTGACGGCATCGTGGCCGAGACGTCGCGCGGGGTCAGGCTGGGCCTGCTCGAGGCGAAGCTGGCACGGCGCCTCATCAAGTTCATGCGTGGCGGTAACCGGTACCAGGGCGGCGTCACGTCGTGCGAGGGCAGCACCGTGAAGTTGATCGTCCGCGAGACGTACCAGGACGCTCGGTTTGCGGGCAAGCCGAGCTTCCCGATGCGGCGCAAGCGCGAGGTGGAGTTCCGTCCGTACACGAAGGAGAGCCTCCTGGCGCGCGAGGTCGAGGTCTTCGCCGGGGACGACGAGGAAGACGAGGCTCTGGTCGAAACTCCGGCCACCGACGACATTGAAGAAGGAATGCACGCCGTTGAAGATGAGACCGAGACGGTCGACTTCAGCGACGAGGCCGACGCTGATGGCGACGACGAGGACGAAGATGAAACCTGATCGGATTGTGGTAGTGGCCGCGGCCCGGAGGTCTCTTCACCGCCGATAGTCGCGAGTCGACGGCGGTGATTCCTCAGCTGGGCGGTGTCCCCGGCTTTCGCGACCTGCTTCCCGCTGAAGCCGAGGTCCTTCGCGAGGCACAGGAATCGGTCCTCGCAGAGATGCGCAGGTGGGGTTACCGGCACGTCATCACCCCCATGGTCGAGAGCACCGAAATTCTCGAGCTAGGAATCGGCGCTGAGCAGAGGCGGCGCCTCTTCAAGTTCGCGGACGCGCGAGGAGAGGTCATCGCGCTGGTGGGCGAGCGAACGGTGCCGGTGGCAAGGCTTGTCGCCGGCAAGCTCCGGGGATCTCCATTGCCCCTGCGGCTCTGTTACGCGGGGCCCGTCCTTTCGACCGATGAAGGCCGGCTCCACCAGCGCCGCGAGACCTACCAGGTCGGGGCGGAGCTGGTCGGTGCTCCCGGCCCTGTGGCGGACGCCGAAGTGATCGCGCTGGCCGCTCGCTGCCTGCAAGCGAGCGGAGTGCAGCGCTATCAGGTCGACGTCGGTCACGCGGAGTTCTTCCAGGGGATCATGGACGCAGTCAAGCTGCCCGCCGAGGTCAAGTCCGCGGTGCGCGGCGCCCTGGCCGCGCGGGACTTCGTCGCTCTCGAATCCCTCCTCGAGGGGACTCCGCTCCGTTCGGCCGAGCACGAGTTGCTGCTGCGATTCCCCGCGCTGCGCGGAGGGTCCGAGATCCTCCAGGCAGCGGGGGGGCTCGTCCGGAACCGGCGGTCGGAACGCGCGCTCGCGGAGCTCGCCGAAGTCCAGGAGCTCCTGGTTGCGCACGGCCTGGGCGAGGTCGTGAGCCTGGACCTTGGCGCGATTCGCGACTTCGATTACTACACCGGGATCATCTTCGAAGGCTACGGTCCGGAGGTCGGGCGTCCGGTCGCACAGGGTGGCCGGTACGACGGGCTCCTCGCGCGCTTTGGACGACCTGCGCCGGCGACCGGTTTCGTCGTCCAGCTCGACCTCATCTGGGAGATGCTCACTCGCGCCTCTCGGCCGCCGGCGCTTCCGCGGATCGACGCCGCGGTGGCCTGGAGCGGCCCAGGCCTGAGAACGGCGCTGAGGCTAGGCTCGACTTTGCGGCTGTTCGGGATGCGCGCGGTCGTCGACACGCAGCCGCGTGACCAGGTGGAGGCCAGAGCCTGGTGGCACACGGTCGGCGCGGTCAATCTAATCCACTGCCGGAGCGAGTCGGCAGTCTCGTGGACGGCGCGCGGCCACCGCACACGGCGACTACCCCCGGAGCAGGTGGCGGGCCGCCTCGCGGGGGGACTCACGTGATCGCTTTGGAGTCCCGGCCGGAAGACCGTCTGTGACTCCTTCAAGAGTGTCGATCGCCCTACCAACCGGCGTCCTGATGCCAGGAGCCTTGCGGCTGCTGGCGCGCGCCGGCCTGGCCCGGCTGAGCGCAGACGAGCTCGGCCGCCAGCTTCTGGTCGATCGCTCCAGCGTCCGCGTGATCCTGGTGCGCCCGGCTGATGTCCCCGCATACGTGGACCACGGGGCCGCTGATCTCGGGATCGTCGGCAAGGACATTCTCTGGGAGACGCCGGGAGCGCATTACGAGCTGGTCGACCTGAAGTTCGGCGGTTGCCGGCTGGTACTCGCCGTTCCGCTTGCTTCCAAGCTCGATGGCCAAGAAACATGGCCGCCACAGCTTCGCGTGGCGACGAAGTATCCGCGGACCGCCAGCGCATGGTTCGAGGCCCGGGGCCAGGCCGTCGAGGTCGTGCAGCTTCATGGATCCGTCGAG
>JBGQGS010000189.1:0-4228 GCA_041497555.1 Candidatus Dormibacteraceae bacterium
GCGGGTCTTGTCTCGTTCGTGTCGCCGTGCGTGCTGCCCCTGGTGCCGGCTTACCTCGCATACCTCGGCGCCCGTGCCGGCCAATCAGTGGCGATTTCCGACGGCCCCGGCGCCATTGCCGTACGGCGCACATCGCCATCGCTGCCAGTTGCAGCCGCCGGGCTCAGCTTTGTGGCCGGGCTTTCGCTGATCTTCATCCTCTTCTTCTACGTCTTCTCGATCGTCGTGCAGCCAATCCGCGCGTACGTGCCGGTCGTGGCGGGCGTGCTGGTCATCGTGATGGCGCTGCAGGTCGCAGGCTTGATCCGGATCCCGTTCCTCTGGGGCGAGTACCGCGCGATGAATCGAGCCCCGCAGGGAGGCGGCATCGCGGGCGGATTCGTGCTCGGGATGGGCTTTGCCAGCGGGTGGACACCCTGCATCGGCGTCACGTTGAGCGCGGTCCTCAGCTCGGCCGTCACGGCGGGAACGACAGCGCAGGGTCTCGGTCTGATGATCGCTTACTGCTTGGGCCTCGGCCTCCCGTTCGTCGTGCTGGCGTTCGCGCTCGAGAGCGCCCGACCGCTTGTCCGGCTGGTCAACAGCCACCGCAAGGCGATCGACCTGGTGTCCGCAGCGGTTCTGCTCGTGATGGGCGTGCTGCTGCTGATGAACAAGCTGACCGTCCTATCCGCCGGCTTGTCGCAGCTCGTGCCCGGGTGGCCTTCACCCAGCATTTAGAGGTCGAAATACCCTCGGCGGCTGAAGACCATCGGTGCGATGCCTTGCCGCGGGGCGCCCTCGGTGACGAGTCCGATGAGGATCCAGTGGTCTCCGGCTTCGATCGTGTCCCGCAGGGTGCAGACCGCGTATGCCGCGATGTCGTCATCGAGGATCGGCCCGCCGAGGGGGCTCACCGGATGCCGCCACGTGATCGCCTCGAACTTGTCTGTGAGCTTGGTCGCCATGCGCCGCGCCAGCTGCTCGCGCCCCGCGGCCAGGATGTTGGCGGTGAAGCCGCCTGTGCCCTGCACGGCGGGGAGCGTGTTGGAGGTCTTGTCGATACAGGCCAACGCGAGCGGCGGCTCCAGCGAAACGGCGCAGAAAGCGCTGACCGTCAAGCCACGAGGCCGGGAATCCTGACCGAACGCCGTCAGGACTACGACTCCGCTGGGAAAGGTGGCCATGACCTCGCGAAACTGACCCGGGTCGATCATCGAGTTGATTTTGCATTAGGGGACGCCCCCATCCGGCGCTCCCCATCCCCGGCTTCGCCGGGACCTTCCCCGGCGAGCGGGGAAGTGGCCTGACAGAACGCTTGTTTGTGGTTTTGGGACCGGTCAAACTGTCCTTTGTGGGGAACGCTCTCGATCTCTTTGCGCCCGCCACGCGCGACTGGTTCCGCAGCTCTTTCGACGTGCCAACCGAGGTCCAGGAGCGCGGCTGGCAGGAGGTTGCCTCCGGCCGGCACGTCCTCATGGCAGCGCCCACCGGAAGCGGCAAGACCCTGGCGGCCTTCCTGTGGTGCCTCGACCGGCTGACCACCGAGCCCGTGCCTGCGGAGGCTGAGCGCTGTCGCGTCCTTTATGTGTCTCCGCTGAAGGCGCTGGCCCACGACGTCGACCGCAACCTTCGCTCGCCGCTGGTCGGCCTCCGCCACCACATCGAGGCCTCGGGTGGCCAGGCGCCGGACATCACTGTCGCCATCCGCACGGGCGACACGCCGACCGATGTCCGCCGTTCCATGGAGCGTCACCCGCCGGACATCCTGATCACGACCCCTGAGTCGCTGTTTCTGCTCCTCACCAGCGCCGCGCGGCACATCCTCTCCTCCGTTCGCTGGCTCATCGTCGATGAAATCCATTCCGTCGCCGCGACCAAGCGCGGCAGCCACCTCGCTTTGAGCCTCGAGAGGCTGTGCGCGCTGACCAAGGTCGAGCCCCAGCGAATCGGGCTGTCGGCGACGCAGCGCCCGCTTGAGGAGGTTGCCCGCTTCCTGGGCGGCACCGGGCGCGACGTGGCCATCGTCGACGCGGGAAGGCTGAAGACCATGGACGTGCGCGTCGAGGTGCCGGTCGAAGACATGGCCAGGCTCTCCGTCGAGGACGAACGGGGTCAAACCGCAAACAGCATTTGGCCCGCCATCTACCCGCGACTGCTGCAGCTGATCCGCGACCATCGCTCGACCATCGTCTTCGTCAACTCGCGGCGTCTGGCCGAGCGCATCGCCGCGCGCGTCAACGAGCTCGCAGGCGAGGAGCTGGTGCGCGCCCATCATGGATCCATCGCACGCGAGCAGCGCATGCTCATCGAGGACCAGCTCAAGGCAGGTGTGGTCAAGGGTCTCGTCGCGACGTCGACCCTCGAGCTGGGCATCGACATGGGTGCCGTCGACCTGGTCCTGCAGGTCGAGGCCCCGCCCAGCGTGGCGGCCGGCATCCAGCGCGTCGGCCGTGCCGGTCACTCGGTGGGTGAGATCTCGCGCGGCGTCATCATCCCGAAGTTCCGCGGAGACCTGCTTGAGTCGGCCGCTGTGGTCGAGGGCATGCTCGAGGGCCGCATCGAATCGACCGTTGTGCCGCGCAAGCCTCTCGACGTGCTCGCCCAGCAGGTCGTCGCGATGTGTGCGATGGACGAGTGGAGCGTGGAAGAGCTCGGGCGTGTCGTCCGGCGCGCATATCCATACAGCGATCTTGGGCCGCGAGCTTTCGAGTCGGTGCTCGACATGCTCAGCGGCCGGTATCCGTCCGACGATTTCGCCGAGCTGCGGCCGCGGATCGTCTGGGATCGCGTGGCGGGCAAGGTGCGTGGTCGCGCCGGCGCTCAGCGGCTGGCCGTGACCAACCCGGGCACCATCCCCGATCGCGGGCTCTACTCCGTGAACCTCGTGGACGACGGCCGGCGGGTTGGCGAGCTCGACGAAGAGATGGTCTACGAGACTCGTGTGGGGGAGACCTTTGTGCTTGGGGCCTCGACCTGGCGGATCGCCGAGATCACCCCGTCCCAGGTGCTGGTCACCCCGGCGCCGGGCGAGCCCGGCAAGATCGCGTTCTGGAAGGCGGACGCACCGAGCCGGCCGGTCGAGCTGGGGGCGGCGCTCGGCAAGATGGTCCGCGAGCTGCGGGCGGCAGAACCACAGGCGGCAGCGAAGCGCCTGAAGGAACGCGCCGGTTTCGACGATCGCGCGATCAAGAACCTGCTGGCCTATCTCGAGGACCAGGCGGCTGCGACCGGTGCGGTGCCGGACGACCGCACGGTGGTGGTGGAGAGATTTCGCGACGAGGTGGGCGACTGGCGAGTGTGCATCCTCACGCCGTTTGGCGGTCGCGTCCATGCCCCGCTCGCCCTCGCTCTGGAGGCGCGCCTGCAGGAACGACTCGGAGTCGACGTTCGGGCGCTCTGGACGGACGACGGGATCGCGCTGCATCTGCCCGAAGTCGAGTCGCCGCCTTCACTCGACGAGCTGATGCTGGATCCTGAGGAGGTCGAGCCGTTGGTGTCCGCCCAGCTGCCGGCGTCCGCCCTGTTTGCGGCGAGATTCCGAGAAAACGCGGCGCGCTCGCTTTTGCTGCCGCGCCGCCGGCCGGGACAGCGCACTCCTCTCTGGCAGCAGCGCATGCGCAGCGCCGGACTGCTGCAGGTGGCCGGTCAGTTCCCCGACTTCCCGATCCTCGCGGAGACCTGGCGCGAGGTGATGACCGATCACTTCGACATGCCTGCGTTGACGGGGCTGCTTCGTTCGATCCGGTCGCGCGAGATCCGGGTCGTCGCGGTCGACACGGAGCGCGCTTCTCCCTTCGCGTCGTCGCTCCTGTTCTCGTACGTTGCGGAGTTCATGTACGAGGGAGACGCGCCCCTCGCCGAGCGCCGCGCGCAGGCTCTGACGCTGGACCGCGAGCTGCTGGCCGAGCTCCTCGGCAGCGAAGACCTTCGCGAGCTGCTCGACCCTGAAGCCATCGCCGCGGTCGAGCTCGAGCTGCAAGGCCTGCTGCCTGAGCGCTTTCCGCGTGACACCGACGAGGCCCACGACGTGCTGGTCCGGCTGGGCGACCTTACCGTCGACGAGGCCTCTGCACGTGGCATCTCCGAGGAATGGCTGCGGGCGCTGGAGCGCCAGCGCCGGGCGGTCGCCGTGCGCATTGGCGGCGAATCGCGATGGATCGCCGCCGAGGACGCCGGTCGCTATCGCGAGGCGCTCGGGGCCAGCCTGCCGGTCGGCCTTCCGGACGTCTTCCTGGATCCTGGCGCC
>JBGQGS010000190.1:0-4226 GCA_041497555.1 Candidatus Dormibacteraceae bacterium
CCGAGGAACACATCGTGCCTGCGCTCCAGAAGCACGCGGGTGAGTCGCACAACATGAACGTCACCCGCGAGCAGGTGCTCGCCAGGGCACACCCGATCTGAGCTCGCAACCACCGCCGCCAGCCCACATTTGGAGTGTGGAAGGGCCGGTCCAGGTGGAGGTGTTCGTTCTCCGCATGAAAGACGGACGCCCCGAGCTCGCCGGGCCGTGCGGCCCCGATCCCTGGTATATCGAGCTCGCGGCCGAAGACGACCCGGTCGAGGTCGTGAGCCGCCTGTCGCGCAACCTGATGGGCGAGCCCATCCTGGTGCACTCCACGTCCTGGCGTCGCGCTCGAGGCGCGGTCGTGCTGAGCTTCGTCGTCGTCAACAACGAGGATCAGGCGCCCCATCTTGTCGGGGTCCCGATCACAAGGGTCGAGCTGGCCCGGTCGCGACCCACCAGCGGCGCGAAAACCATCGCCGCTGCACAGGTCCTGGAGCACGGCCTGCGGCACCTGGCATGGCTTGCCAGGGAAGACCAGGTCGTCATTGCGGCATTGCCCGAGGATTGGAAGCTGGCGCTGGCGGACTACTGGCCGGAACCCTTTCGAAACCTGGTGTAGGCGGCTAGAGTCCGGGTGGAGTAGAGCGCGGCCAGGCGTCGAGGACGCCCGACAGGCGCGAGACGACCTCTGCCGCCCCCGCGATGTCGTAGATGTAAGTCACCCCCGTCGGCGTCGGCATGCCACCAAAACATGTCGAGCAGGCCCTCTCGCCGATGTACCAGAACAGGTCGTTGGTGAGGAACCTGACGCCTGATCGGCCGGCCGGTGATGTGTTGGTGGCGCTGTTGCTCTGGACGCTGTAGAGACCCATGGTGCCGAGCCCGCTCGAGGTGCGGAACGTGTAGGCGATCCAGCGGCCGTCGGGCGACGACTTGGGGCCGATCCAGCGCAGCGCGAGCATCGAGGAGAGCCCGCTGCTCGGGTCCCATCGGTGCACTGTTCCACCCGAGTCCCTGAAGAACAAGCGGCTCGGGACGGAGGCCCAGACGCCCATGGTCATGCCGGATGTGGAGTAAACGAGCGATCCGTCGCTGGCGCGCCGCACCTGGTCGGGTGCGGTTGCGCCGGTGCCGCCGACATGAAAGGTCTGCACGAGGGCGATGTACAGACCGTCGGGCGAGAAGCTGAGAAAGCTGTCGTCCTCATCAGGGCTGGTGCCGCGTCCCGGTACGGGCGGGAGCGTGGTCAGGACCCGATTGCCCGAAGGCGTGACCAGGTGCCAGGCGTTGCCGTCTAGATAGGTGACCGATTGGCCATCTGGGCTGATCGAGTACTGACCCGAACCGAAGCCCCCGCTGAAGGTCGCGACCACCGTGGTGGTGCCGGTCGCGAGGTCTGCTCTGATGATCTGGTTGCTCGCTGTCTCATAGGCCACCTGCGCCGCGCTGACGAACTGCGGGCTCATCGCTCCGGCATCGAAGTGGCACAGGTTCTTGGCGTTGGCGGGGTCCTGGATGTCGCGGACCACGAACGTGGGATCGCCTGTGATCGTCCCGATCACCAGGTTGTCCCCGGCGGGCACTGTCGAGTCGCAGTGGACCAGTGTTGCGCCGCCTGGCGTCCCTGTCGGGTTGGACGACGGGCTGGACGATGTGCTCGACGTGACAGTCGGTTGCGCGCTTGGGCTCGGCGATGTGTGACTCGAGGACGACGATCCGCCGCACGCTGAGAGCACCAGCGCTGCCGCCACCACCGCCCGGCTCAAGCGCACCCGGTAACGGTAACGGCTATCCGATCAGTTGGGCAAGAACGCCGCGCGTGCCGGGCGCGAGCTTGTCGCACAGGCGGTAGTAGATCCAGATGCCGCGCTTCTCCGAATCCACGAGCCCGGCTTCTTTGAGCCTCGCCATGTGATGCGAGATGGTCGGCTGGCTGAGCCCGAGCACGGCCGTGAAGTCACAGATGCAGATCGGAGCCTTGGCTTTCCACAGCGATGCGAGCATGGTGAGGCGGGTTGGATCTGCGAGCGCTTTCATCAGCTCGGAAGCCTGGTTCGCCCAGCTCTCCTTCACGACCGGAAGCTCGCAGCACGCGCCGCGCTGTCGCAGCACCGGAAGCTCTTTCATCACCACAGGGGGATCATACGATACCCATCGACATATATCGATGGATATGTTAGGCTCTACCCATCGAAGTTCATCGATCAAAGGAGCCGGGACGAATGAGTGACGTTAAAGAGGCGGTCCGATCCAGGTACGCGGGCGCGGCCAAGCAGCTTGCTGTTCTCCAGGGTGACCCCACCGCGGGATGCTGCCAGGCGGACGGTCCGGACTGTGGATGCGCAGGCTCCTATTCGGCCGACGAGCTGAAGGAGATCGGACTGACCGAGTCCGTCAGCCTCGGCTGCGGCAACCCGACGATGCTTGCGCAGCTCGAGCCAGGCCAGGTCGTGCTCGACCTCGGATCTGGCGCAGGTCTCGACGTCCTGCTCTCGGCCAGGCGAGTCGCGCCGGGCGGCCACGCCTACGGGGTGGATATGACGGACGAGATGCTGCAGCTGGCGAACGGCAACATGAAGAAGGCCGGCATCGCCAATGCCACGTTCCTGAAGGGTTCGATCGAGAGCGTTCCGCTGCCCGATTCTTCGGTCGACGTCGTCATCTCCAACTGCGTCATCAACCTGGCGGAAGACAAGGGTGCGGTGATCAATGAGGCGTTCAGGGTGCTGCGTCCAGGCGGACTGTTTGCGGTCGCCGACATGGTCGAGCTCGAAGCGCTCGACCCAGACTTGAAGCAGCGGCTCGATGCATGGGCGGGATGCATCTCGGGCACGATCCCGATCGATGAATACCGCGCCGCGCTGCTCGACGCGGGATTCGCAGACCCCGACTTCCAGGTCCACGCGACGGAGACGATGCCCGGTGTTGCGGGCAAGGTGGGAAGCGCCTACATCAGGGCTCGGAAACCGGAGGTTGCGGCCGGGTAAAGCTGGCCGTCAAAATGCGCCCAGCATGGGCGCGTCCGACGTCGGGGATTCGGCGCCGGGGGCGCTGCTGCCGCTCACGCGGCAGAACGCGTACCGCGCGAGGTACCGGGCGATGCGGCCCGGATGGCAGTCGAGCGGCGACCAGCTCGAGGCGCTGGTTCGCACCCACCTGACACGGGAGAGCTGCGTGCTCGACCTGGGCTGCGGCCGCGGTGGCGTCGTGGAACTCTTCTGGCGCGACGTGAAGCTCGCCGCAGGTCTCGACCCGGACTCTCCGTCGCTCACCGAGCACCGCGCGCCCGGCATGCCGATCCTCCGCGGGATCGGCGAGCGGTTGCCGTTCACCGGGGAGTCGTTCGACGTGGTCGTTTGCCTGTGGGTCCTCGAGCACCTCAAGGAGCCGCTGACCGTGCTGAGCGAGGTGCGGCGTGTGCTGAGGCCGGGCGGGCACTTCGTCTTTCTCACTCCCAACCTGCGCAATCCGCTGCTGCTCCTCAACCGGATCGGAAAGGCGCTTCCGTCGCTTCAGCGGCGGCTTGTGCCGCGCCTGTACGGGCGCCGCGAGGCTGACACCTTCCCGGTGCAGTACCGTGCCAACACGGTGAGCTCCCTGCGGACGCTGGCGGCCGCCAGCGGCCTGGAAGTTGCCCAGCTTCGCGCGGTGCCGGACCCGACATACCTCGCCCTGAACAATTTCATGTTCAGGACCTCCGTGTTCGCCGATCGGTTGATGCCCAAGGGATGGGGCGTCCATCTGCTGGGAGACCTGAAGAAGGCCTGACGGACCTAGTGGCCTAGCAGGTATCCCATCCGCCGGGGCATCCGGGCGAGCTGAGCAACCAAGAAGCTGGGCCGCCGGCCCTGCTCCTCCGCCGTCTCCCTGGCGATCATCGCCCGCCTGACCACCGCGGCGCCCCAGGATCGGAAGGGCTGAGGCGGAAACAACCTCGGCCGGGGATTGACCATGGGCAGCCGGACGGCGTCGGTGTCGCGGCCGGTCACCAGGTCGGCCAGGACCTGCCCGGCGAGATGGGTGGGTGCGACGCCATTCCCCGTGTAGCCCAGCGCGAAGTAGAGGTTGCCGGGCTCGAGAGCGCCAAACACGGGCAGGTGCGTCGGCGAGACGTCGATCGGTCCGCCCCACGCGTCTTCGAGTGGGACGTCGGCGAACGTGGGGAACATCAGGCGGAAGCCCTGGGCGGCCTCCATGACCGCGCGCGTGTCATGCGTGAACGCGTCGTCGATCGTTCGCCG
>JBGQGS010000191.1:0-4131 GCA_041497555.1 Candidatus Dormibacteraceae bacterium
GCTGGTAGTCGCCCTGCACCAGGCGAACGCAGTGTCCGCCGAGAAGGTCGAGGGCAGGGATAACTAGCACGTGCTCAATAGTCCTACGAAAGTGCGTCCAAGCGTGGCAGGGGCGGCCGAGTTCAACCCGGCCGCCCCTGTGTACTCCACGTCGCCACGCGTGGCCAGGAGTGACTACTTGATAAATCCAATCCAGCGGAAGGAGAGCAGGTGCGCGAATCCGGCCGAAATGTCCATGGAAGCAATGCAAGCGTTAGCGGCCGTTGAGCGCACCGATGAGAGGGAACCGCCGGGGTTCCCTCTCATAACGCTTACCGGTAGTTGGTGAACTGGAGGGGAACCGGGATGTCTTCCGCGTCCCGCAAGGCCTTGATCACCAGCTGAAGCGTGTCCTTGTCTTTACCGACGACCCGAAGCTGCTCGCCCTGGATGCGCACCTGGACCTTGGGCGTCACGTTCTGGATCCGCTTGCGCAGGTCGCGTGCGATGTCGTCGGTGATGCCCGCGTTGAGGGTCACCTCGATCTGGCCGCGACCCTTGCCCACCGTCTTGGGGTCGCCTGCTTTGAAGAGCTTGGGCGAAAGCTGCCGCCTTGCCGCCTTTTCTCGCAAAACCTGCAGCGCAGCCTTGGCCCTCTCCTCGCTCGCGGACTCGATCAGGATCAGGTTGTCGCGGTGGTCGTATGCGGTCTGGGTGTCCTTGAAGTCGTAGCGCGTGCCGACCTCGCGACGGGCCTGGTCCAGGGCGTTTGTCAGCTCGGCGGCGTCGAACTCCGAGACGACGTCGAAGGAGAACTCAGCCACTGCCGGAGTGGAAGATCGCGTTCAGGCCTGCCACGACCGCGGCCACCGCCAGGGCGATGCCCGCCACGGACGTGAGCGCGAGCAGCGCGCCGATGCCTGCCGTCCCCTCGTCGAGCGGCTCCACGGCCGGCTTGTCGTACGGGTCGGGGCCGTAGTCCAGGTCATACAAGCCCTCCTGGCGCGCCCGTTCGACCAGCTCGTCGAGCACGGGTTTGCCCCCCGGCGCAAGGGGCTTCCCACTCAGGGCGGCGACCGCCTCCTTGAGGTTGTCTCGGGTCCGGCCGAGTTCGGCCACTACCATGTCGAGCGTCTGGGTGGTGGCAGGGGTCGGATGCTCTCGACGCAGGTCGGCGATGATGCCGTACAGGCTCACAGTCCCGATTCATAACAGAAGCCGGGCGAACCGTGCAGCCTTCCGACCGGCCAGGCCTACACTTATTTCGAGATGAGTGTGGAGACGAAATCGAAGCCCGCCGCCAAGAAACCCACCGTTCACCCCAACACATGGGTGTTTTACGAAGGTGAGTTCGCTCGCTACCACGACGCCAGGCTTGGCCTCATGACGCACGCGCTCCATTACGGCACGGGCGTCTTCGAAGGCATCCGCGCTTACTGGAACCCCAAGCACGAGCAGCTCTACCTGCTCGAGGGGCCATCACATTACGAGCGCATGCGTCGATCGGCCAACGTCATGCGAATGAGCCTCCCGTATTCGACGGAGGAGCTGGTCAACTTCACGCTCGAGCTGCTCCGCCGCAACGAGTTCAAGTCCGACGTCTACGTGCGCCCTCTTCTCTACACGTCGAGCGAAGAGATCGGGGTTCGCCTCCACAACCTCGCGCACAGCTTCTTCATCTACGCCATACCGTTCGGCAACTACGTCGAGATCGAATCCGGCATTCGCTGCATGGTCAGCACGTGGCGGAGGGTGCCGGATCAGTCGCTGCCGGCGAGAGCCAAGGTGACAGGTTCGTACGCGCAGTCCGCACTCGCGAAATCGGAGGCTGTCGAGGCAGGCTTTGACGAGGCGATCGTGCTCACGGTCGACGGGCACGTCTCCGAGGGATCCGCCGAGAACCTGTTCATGTTCAAAGACGGCACGTTCGTCACCCCTCCGGTCACCGACGACATCCTCGAAGGGGTGACCCGAGCTCTGCTCATTCGCCTGATCAAAGACGAGCTGAGCATCCCCGTCGTCGAGCGAAGCATCGACCGCACCGAGCTGTACACGTGCGACGAGGTGCTGCTCTGTGGAACGGGGGCGCAGATCTCGCCGGTGATCGAGATCGATCGCCGCCGGGTCGGGAGCGGCAAGGTCGGCGAGTTCACCCAGGAGCTGCAAAACATCTACTTCGGTGCGGTGCGCGGCGAGTCACCGAAGTACAAGGACTGGACGATCCCCGTTTATTAAGCCTCGGACGCCGGCCTGTTCCGGTGCGGTGCGCTGAATGAAGGTGGTCGTCGCCCCCAACGCTTTCAAAGGATCGCTTTCGGCCTCACAGGCTGCCGGTGCTATCGCGCGCGGTGTGCGCGAGGTATTTCCGGGGGCCGAGGTGGTCGAGGTTCCTGTGGCGGACGGCGGCGAGGGGACCGTCGAAGCGCTTGTCAGCGCCCATCGGGGCGCTTACCGAACAACCAGAGTGGAAGGACCGCTTGGAGAAGCGGTGGAAGCCAAGTATGGATTGATCGAAACGGGTCGGACGGGAGTCGTGGAGCTCGCGTCCACCAGCGGTTTGACTCTGATCGTGCCCGAGCGTCGCGACCCGCGTAAGACCTCGACGTACGGGTTCGGGCAGCTGCTGGAGGCGGTTCGGCAGGCGGGCGCCGGCCAGGTCATTGCTGGAATCGGTGGATCTGCCACGAATGACGGCGGAGCCGGGATGGCCCAGGCGCTTGGCTATCGGCTTTTGGACGCGGCCGGCCGCGACCTGCCGCGCGGAGGTTCGGCCCTGGTCGGCCTGGAGCGAATCGACCATGCGGGCTTCGATCCCGGTTGGCATTCGGTGAAGGTAATGGTGGCCTGCGACGTGACCAATCCGCTGACGGGTCCCCAGGGCGCGAGCGCCGTCTACGGACCTCAGAAGGGAGCCGATGACGTCATGGCTCGCGAGCTCGATGCGGCGCTGGCAAAGCTGGCGGCCATCATCGAGCGCGACCTCGGGAAGCGCGTGGCAGATGTGCCTGGAGCGGGGGCTGCCGGCGGCGCCGGCGCAGGGCTGATGGCCTTCATGGACGCCAAACTTGTCCCCGGGGCGCCGCTCGTGGTCGAGGCGAGCGGCTTCGACGAGAAGATGAAAGATGCCGACCTGGTGATCACCGGGGAGGGTCGGGCGGACTCCCAGACGGCGTTCGGGAAGGCGCCGGGCGAGGTGGCAAAACGCGCCAAAGCGGCTAGAATCCCGGTTCTCCTGATCGCCGGAAGCAAGGGCCCCGGCTGGGAGGCGTTGACCGATCTAGGCGTCACCGCCGTGGTGACACTCGACGAGGAAGGTGACAATCTGCAGCAGCTCATGCGAGATGCCGGGGAAATGCTCAAGCGCGCCACGGTGCGGGCCTGCCAGGAACACGGTTGGGAGTAGACGAGACGGAGCCGCCGACGAAAGAGGGCGTTGACCCCTCGGACGTCGAGCTGGTCAAGGCGTATCGCAACGGTGACGTCCACGCGTTCGAGGAGCTGCACCGTCGCTACGTTGCGTCCATTTATCGGCTGGTGCGCCGCAAGCTCGGTGACGCGCTGCTGGCCGAAGACATCGCGCAGGAAACCTTCATGAAGGCGCTGCGGATGATGGACCGAGTTGACGATTCCTTCAACTTCGGCGGCTGGGTGCACACGGTCGCGCGCAACCTGTGCTTCGACGAGCTGCGGCGCCGCCAGCGTGACCTGCGCGCCGACGGCGTCGAGGAAGAAGAGGGCGAGCTGCTCGCCAACCTACCATCCACCAGCAAGAGCTTCGACCCGGTCCTGGTCCAGGAGTCGAACGAGATGCGCCGCCAGGTCTGGGCGGTCGCGCAGCGGCTGCCGGAGAAGTACCGGCTCGTGCTGACGCTTCGCGAGCTCCAGGACCTGAGCTATAGGCAGATCGCGCGCACGCTCAAGATGTCCGAAAGCGCGGTCGAGACGCTTCTCTACCGCGCCCGCCTGCGCTTCAAGGAGGAGTACATCGCGGCGGAAGGCGAGGGCGAGCTTAGCCACTCGGAGGCCGTTCCACTGCTGGCCCCATACCTGGCAGGCAAGCTTCGCCGCAACCAGGCCGAAGCTGTGCGCAAGCACATCGCGGTATGCATGAAATGCGCCCGTCGAATCGGACGGCGCCGAGTCAAGGGCCCC
>JBGQGS010000192.1:0-4125 GCA_041497555.1 Candidatus Dormibacteraceae bacterium
CCGATCCTGGTCGAGACGATCTTCAACATCGTCCGGGAGATCAACTCGCAGGGCACCCCGGTGCTTCTCGTCGAGCAGAACGCGAACAAGGCGCTCGAGGTCGCGCATCGGGCCTACGTGCTGGAGACCGGCGTCGTGGTCAAGTCGGGCACGGGGAAAGAGCTGCTTGCGTCGGAGGACGTCCAGAAAGCCTACCTGGGCATGTAATTTTCCCCTTCCCCTCCAGGGGGAGGGCAGGGTGGGGGTGGGGTCCCCTGAGCTTACCTGCCGGGCTGATAGCTCGAGACGAACAGGTAGACCAGCAACACGGCGAAGAAGCCGTATTCGAGTACAACGTTGCGCGTGAAGCTGTCCTCGACCGTGTGGCGGACCAGGCCTCGGTTGATGTACCAGGCGAACATCAGCATGACCGCGTGCGGGCCCTCGTTCAACTGCAGGTAGATCCCCAGCGCGGTGACCGCCCACTCGAGGAACGTGACGACCTGCGCGACGAACAGGGCAAAGATGAAGGCTCGCCGAGGGCCGATCGCCGAACCGTTGATGCGGAAGCTGCGATAAGAGGCCATGAAGGTGATGGTGAAGACCCATAACAGGTCGAGGATCGCGTTGAAATGAAGGGCCACCACGACCACGTACGCACCGGCCAGCGCCAGGATGACGATGGTCTCCTGCAGCACCACATGGCCGCGCTTCTCCTCATCGCGCAGGCGCAGGTAATCGAGTCGCGCGGCCATCACGAAGCCCGCGCCGAACATGGCGGTCAGCACCAGGTACTTCCAGAGCTCGGGCACCAACAGCGAAAGCCCGGCCAGCGTGATCGCCCCCAGCGCCACCGGGACGTAGTGCTCGATTGGAGGAAGCTCCTCGCTTGCGCGCAAGTAGGCGAGCAGCGCAGGGGCGGCCACGACGACCAGCCCGAGGCCCAGCGCCCAGACCTGGCCCTGCCCGAGCAGCTCCGACTTGAAGCCGAGGGCGATGGCGACCAGCACCACGCCCGTGAAGACGAGGAAGCTGCGGTCGCGCTCGGATTTGACCGCCGTCGGGGCGGGCACGATCCTGTCAGCCGGAACGGGTGGGACTTTCACTTGACCCGTGGAAGTCTAGAGCGCGAGTCTAGCTGCCGGCACGGCCGTAGCGGTCCTCGATCCGGACGACGTCATCCATCTCCGGCGTCGACACCTCGAAGATGTCCGTGTCTTCGACTGCGGTCAGGCGATGTCGCGTCCCGGGGGTGATGTGCAGCGTGTCCCCAGCGTGCATGCGGTGCTTGGTGAGCGAACCATCCGGTCCGCCGAGCTCCATGTCCACCGCGCCTGTGATGACGTACTGAAACTCATCCTTGAGTTCGTGGTATTGCAGGGACAGCGCCTCGCCCTTGTTGATGTGAAGCACCTTGCCCGCATAGCGGTCCGTGATCGCCCACCGGAGCTCGTAGCCCCACGGTTTTTCGACCCGCGATGTTTCGGCCCGCCCGAACTCAGGACGGAGCATGAGCCCTCATCCCGACGATGTCCTCGAGCGCGGTGAGCCGGGCCTCTACCGCCGCGCCGTCCGCCGCCTCGGCGTAAACCCTGATCAGCGGCTCCGTACCGCTCGCTCGGAGCAGCACCCAGCTGCCGTCCTCGAGATAGAACTTGAAACCGTCGTCGGAGCGGACGCGCTGCACCCGGACTCCGGCGACCTCCTGCGGCTCGTTCTTCTCGAGCGTCTCGAGGATCCTCTTGCGGTCCGCGTCATAGGTCTCGCGGACGAGGTGGATGTCGTGTCGCGCGTAGGCGTGCGGCCCAACTCGCCGCTCGAGGTCTGCGAGGATCGCGGATAGGGGCTTGCCGGCTTTGACGATCATGTCCGCGAACAACAGGCCCACGAGGATCCCGTCGCGCTCCGGTATATGGCCGCGGACGCCAAATCCTCCCGACTCCTCGCCACCCAGCACGGCGTCGGTCTCCATCATCTTCGGAGCCACGTACTTGAAACCGACGGGCACCTCGAACACCTTGGTTCCAAAGTCGGCGCCAAGCTTGTCGACCATCGCAGTCATGTTCACCGTCTTGATCACTGGACCCCGCATCCCTCGGACCTCGAAGAGGTAAAGCATCAGGAGCGCGAAGACCTGGAGCTGGTTGATAAAGCCGCCTGTCTCGTCGATGATCCCCACCCGATCGGCATCCCCGTCGGTGCAGATGCACAGGTCCTGCCCGCCCACCTTCATGAAGGCGAGCGCGGAATCGATGTTGGGTCGGATCGGCTCGGGGCTGATACCACCGAACAGCGGGTTCCTCTGGTTATGGAGCTCCGTCACGGTCGTGCGCCCTCCACCGATCAGGTCGGCGACGTAGCCGTAGCCCGAGCCGTACATGCACTCGTGGACGACCCGCAGCCCAGCATTCTTGATCGCGTCGACGTCAACCATGCGAGCGATCTGCGCGTAATAAGCCGGTCGGGGGTCGTACGTCGAAACCAGGTCGCGAGCAGCCCTGTGGTCGATTGGCGGCACGTCGTTCAGCGCGTTGATCCGGCGTTCGAGTTCGGCGATCACCTCGGTCGGCGCCGAGCTGCCGGTCTCAGGCTTGTACTTGAGGCCGTTGAACTGGTACGGGTTGTGGCTGGCCGTGATCACCGCCGCGCCGGTCGCCTTGCGGTCGATCACGGTCCAGGACGCGACCTGCGTCGGCGAGGGACGATCGAAGATCAGGGTCCGCACGCCGTTGGTCGCGAATATGTCAGCCACAGTGCGGGCAAAGTCTTCGGAGGCGAACCGGCAGTCGTAGCCAACGACGGCGAGCGGGTCATTCGACCGCGACCGCATGTACTCGGCGATGCCCTGCGCGACGCGGCGCACGTTCGCGTAAGTGAAATCGTCGGCGATCACGCCACGCCAGCCGTCGGTGCCGAATTTGATCTGTTGCATGACAGTCACCGATCCAAGGTTAGCTGTCGAGTCCCCCGCGAAATCGAAGATTTCGTAGGGTGACTATAGGTAACGGGTCTTGCGCGCCCGCCTGAGTGCCTCGACGACCTTCCGAACGTCCTGCGCCCGGGACCTGGGACACACCAGCAGTGCGTCTTCGGAGTCGATGATGATCATGTCCTCGAGGCCGATCGCGGCCACCAGCCTCCGTTCGCCCAGGATAAGGCTGCCTCGGGTGTCGACCAGGACTGTTTCACCCTCCACCGAGTTGCCGCGTTCATCCGCCCGGACGTGGTCGCCAAGCTCGGACCAATTGCCGATGTCGGACCAATCGAATTCGGCTGGAACGAGCAGCAATCGGTCCGTCTTCTCCATCACGCTCCGGTCGACGACCTCGACCGGCAGCCGAGCGTAGAGGCGGGCAGCGCCCGGGTCGTCACCCGCCTCACGTGCGGCGACCACTTTGCGAAGACCGGCCAGGTGGCGCGGAGCAAAGCGGGCCAGCTCCTCGATGAAGACCTCAATGCGCCAGCTGAACCAGGCAAGGTTCCAGTAGTACCCACCGGCCCGCATGTACCGCTTCGCGGCGGCAAGATCCGGCTTTTCGATGAAGCGCCGCACCCGCAGGGTGCCGTCGGTCACGCGACCCGGCGCGTGGATGTATCCGAGCCCGATCGACGGAAACGTGGGTTTCAGCCCCACGGTCACAAGCGCGTCCTTCGTATCCGCGGCGCGAACGGCCGTCCGCACGGCCCGCGCGACCTTGGCGGTGCCGTGAACCACGTGGTCCGCCGGCAGCGTCAGCATCACCGTGGATCGGTCCCGCTCGAGCAGCGTGAGGGCAGCAAGGCCGTATGCGTTCGTCGTCCCGCGCGCCTCCGGCTCGAGGATGAGATGCGCGCGGTCGACCTCAGGAAGAACGGACTCGATGATAGGACGCTGCCTGACCTCAGTCAGCACGAACACCTCGTCGGCCAGGGACTTGGCTCGATCGTAGGTGGCCCTCAGCAAGGGCTGCCCACGATCGCCAAGAGGCAGCACGTGCTTCGGAGTCGACCTGCGAGACCGCGGCCACAATCGCGTGCCTGAGCCTCCCGCCGGGATAACCGCGACAGTGCGTGTCAAGCGCGGTGGGCGACGAGCTCTTCGGCGAGGTCCTTGGCCCGCGCCGTCGACTCCCAAGGCGCGTCGATGTCGGTGCGCCCGAAATGGCC
>JBGQGS010000193.1:0-4087 GCA_041497555.1 Candidatus Dormibacteraceae bacterium
GCGTTGATGTTCACGGTCCAGATGGCCTGCTTCGGATTGCAGGAGACGGTCGAGTCTGTGGCAGCAGGTATGGCCGTCGCTTCGGCTCCCCACCTTCTTCTTCTGGGCACCGTGGGCCAGCTGCCCGTGGCGGCACTCGGCGCCCTCGCCCTCAAGTGGATGCTGGCCCGATTTGAGTCCGCAATCACCGGGATTCGCATGTCGCTGGCGGCGCATCCCAAGCAGGTTTCACCCATCGCGATTGCGATGCCCGCCTGGGGCCACGACAGCGGCCGGCTCGCGCTCAGGTCCGAGGCAGGCGCTTCGCTCGCCAAACGAGGGCCACCCTCCTCCCTGCGAGAGCCCTACGAACTCAGAGGCTTTGCCGTGAGTTCGCGAGGGCCCCTGATCAGCTCGAGCTGATCGCAGGCGCGCTTGGGCGCGCATTAAACAAGGAGGAAAACATGAGCCGTACCCGTGTCGCCGTCGTCGTCGCCGTCCTGGTGGCGTTCGCCGTCGTCGGCGGCATCATCATCGTCGCGAATCAACATCACGGGGGCCAGAACCTGACTTTCAACGTCACAGTCACGGGCGCCAAGACCATGTCGCCGAGCAATCTTGCCGCCCATCAAAACGACACAGTGACGATCAACATCACCAGCGACACAGACGGTGAGGTCCACGTGCATGTCTACGACGTCGCCTTCGAAACGAAAGCCGGTCAAGTGGTCAGCCACACGTTCAAAGCCGACAAGACGTGCACGTGCGACATCGAATGGGAGAGCACGAGCGCCGGGCTGGGCGTCCTGGTGGTCAGCCCATGATGGAGTCACTGAAGGAGGACCCGCTGTGATTCCCGCCGCCGGAATTCTCCTCCACGGGTTCGGACAGCGCTACGACCTTCCGATCTCGCTCGCGCTCTACCTCTATGCCGCGGCCGGCGTCGTCGTCATCTCGTTCGTGCTCGTTGTCCTCTTCGCGGGTGACCAGGTCGGCGCCAAGGCGCTCCAGTACCCACGCCGGTCTGTACCCGCCCTCGCGTCGATTGCGCGTGCGCCCTGGCCGCGCATCGTCGGCGGCTCGATTGGGTTTGCCGGCCTGCTAGCCAGCGTTGTTACAGGGCTGTTCGGTTCCACCAATCCCGTGCTCAACCCGGCGGAGTACCTCACCTGGATCTACTTTTGGGCCGGGCTCGTGATCCTCACCGGGCTGGTGGGAAACCTGTGGTACCTGCTCAATCCCTGGGCGGCCGCCTACGACGCTTTGCATAGGTTCGTCCGCCCCGGTCCGGTCTGGAAGTTGCCCAACGTCGGCGTCTGGCCCGCGATTGGGGCCTACTTCGCCTTCGCTTGCCTGGAGCTCACCACAGGCATGGCCAACCGGCCGTGGCTCGTCGCCACTCTCGCCGTGGTTTACTCGGCCGTGACCCTCGCCGGGATGATCCTTTTCGGCCGCGACGAATGGCTGGAGCACTGCGAGGGCTTCACCGTCCTCTTCGGCATCGTCGCCCGCTTCGGCCCCGTCGAGGCGGAGCGTGACGACGCGGGGCGCATCAGCATGGTCTACCTCCGACCGTTGGGTGTGGGCCTCCTCAAGCCGTCACCGACCGGCTGGGACCGCGTCGTCTTCGTGATCCTGATGCTCTCGACCCTCGCTTTCGACGGCATCCTCGCCACGCCAGCATGGCAGGACTTCACGATCGCTCTTGAACCGATCTGGCTCCCAATGGGCGGCTTCGGATTCTTCTTTGTGCGCACGTTTGGCCTCGTCCTGCTGTCCACCGCCTTCCTGCTCGTGTTCATCACGTTCATGGAGCTGGTCGTCTACCTGGGTAGGCGCAACGTCGACCTGAAGGCGACGGTCTCGGCATTTGCGCTGACGCTCGTCCCGATCGCCCTCGTCTACAACGCAGCTCATAACTACAGCTACGTGGTTGTTCAGTCGCAGGGTCTGATCCCGCTGCTCAACGACCCGCTCGCGAAAGGCTGGCAGCTCTGGCCGGCGGTGGCGAGCATCAAGCCGAGCTTTGTGCTCGCCCAGGCATCGACGGTCTGGTACGCGCAGGTGGTGTTGATCGTCCTGGGCCACGTGGTCGCGGTGTACCTGGCACACCTCAGGGCGGGCGAGCGGTTCCGGACCGCTCAGCGCGCGCTGCTCAGCCAATACCCCATGCTGCTGCTGATGGTGCTGTACACCATGACCAGCTTGTGGATCCTGGCCCAGCCGATCACGAGGGAGACCGGGTGAGTCGCCAACCGCCAACCAGAAGCACCCGCCCCATGCGCAAGCCGGTGTCCCGCACGCCGTCCTGGGCGGCGCCGGTCGCGGTGGTGGCCGCAATCGCGTTGCTGGTGGCCGCGTTCCTGGTCATCAGGTGGTACACGACCCCCGCCGCCCCGCCGCCATTGAACATCGACGCGACCCAGGGCTTGGTTTCGAGCCTCACGTCCCTCTCGCCCTCGGAGTTGGATGCGGTCGGCGCAGGCTCCGCGAACAACCTGATCAAGGCTGTGTCGGGGACGCCGCTCACCGGCCCGAACGGGCGGCCCGAGGTGTTTTACTTCGGCGCCGAGTACTGTCCATACTGCGCGGCCCAAAGGTGGCCCATGATCATCGCCCTGTCGCGATTCGGCGCGTTCTCCGGTCTCAAGACCACGTCCTCGTCCTCATCCGACATCTATCCGAACACGCCCACATTCACGTTCCACAACTCGACGTTCACGAGCCAGTACATCGACTTCGAGGCGGTCGAGACCACCGACCGGAACCAGAAGCCGCTGGAGACCCCGACGGCGGCGCAGCAGGCGCTGGTGAGTCAGTACGACACCTCCGGTTCGATACCGTTCGTCGACTTCGGCAACCGGTACGCGATTTCCGGCGCCATGTACCTGCCCGACGTGCTGAGCGGGATGAGCTGGCAGGCCATCGCCGATTCGCTGGTGCAGCCGGACTCGCCGCAGTCGAAAGCGGTGCTGGGATCCGCCAACCTCATGACGGCGGCCATCTGCCGCCTGACCGCAGACCAACCCGCCTCTGTTTGCTCATCCTCTGCGATCCAGGCAATAGAGAAGAAGCTGGGCTAGCGGTGCGGCACAAGCTGGCGTTGGTCGCCAGCCTGGCGGGCGTCGGCATTTCGATCTACCTGACGGTCGTGCATTACGCCACGATCCCGCTCGCCTGCCCTGCGAATGCCGTGGTCAACTGCGAGCAGGTCCTGTCCAGCTCCTACGCGGTGATCGGCGGCTCCGGCGTCCCCACGTCGGCGGCCGGCATCTTGTGGTTTGCGATCAGCGCCGGTCTTGCACTCGCGTTGTGGCTCCGCCCGGGGCCGCAGCTCGCGAGGGTCCAGCTGGCCTGGTCTGCGATCGGACTCGTGACCGTGCTGTACCTGGTCTACGTCGAGATCGTCCAGCTGGGCGCCGTCTGCATCTGGTGCTCGGCCGCTCATGCCTTAGTGCTGCTGATCTTCCTGATTGCTTTGCCGCGGCCGCAGGAGGATAGGGTGAGGTAGTGATCAGCTGGCCGGTGGACGTCAGCGTTTACGCGGGGCTTGTGGTCCTGTACCTGGGGCACGCGTTGCTCGCGGGCTCGGTGTCCGATGCACAGCGGAAGCACTCGCTCTATTTCGGCCTCGGGCTCGTGACGTTGTGGATCGCCCTGGAGACGCCCCTGGACACGATCAGCGACTACTACCTGGACAGCGTGCACATGCTGCAGCACGTCCTGCTCGGCTTCGTCGCCCCGCCGCTGATGCTGCTCGGCCTGTCGCCAAAAATGGTCGCGCGACTGGTGCGCGTGGCGGGCGTTCAAGCCATCACCGAACCGATACCGGCGCAGGTGATCGCCGGGCTGGTGATGATCGTGTGGCACGTGCCGCCCTTGTACGACGCCACCCTTTACTCCGGATGGCTCCACGTGCTCGAGCACGTGATGTTCACCGCAGCCGGCCTGGCGATGTACTGGCCGATGCTCGAGGCGACGTCGTCGCACGCGCGCTGGCGGCTGTCGCCGGGCGCCAAGCTCCTTTACATGCTGGTCGCGACACTGCCGCAGGACGGCGTGGCGCTCGCCCTCATCTTCTCGCGCGTGCCCTTCTACGAGTTCTACA
>JBGQGS010000194.1:0-4051 GCA_041497555.1 Candidatus Dormibacteraceae bacterium
CCTCAGCCGATCACGATGAAGAACGGCAAGCCGGCAACGGTGGGCACTTGCCCCCACTGCGGCACCAAGATCTACAGGATCGGCAAAAGTACGTAATCAGGCTTTCGTAGAGGACCGCTCCACGTGAGCGGTCCTTTTTCTTTGAATCAGGTCGTGATCGGTGGCTCGAGCGCCGCGAGCAGGACATCGACGGCCGATACCGCCTCGTCGACGCCGAGCATCTTGAAGATCTCGACGTTGGAAGGGTTGTTGACTCGCGCGATGGTCTTCTTGACATTGAAGTGGCGCTTTGCCATCTGCAGGGCGATCAGGTTGTCCTCGTCGTCGGCGGTGACTGCCACGATTGCGTCTGCGCGTTCTATACCTGTCTGCGAGAGAAACTTCACCTCGCATCCATCCCCGCGCATCACGATGCTCCCGAGCTGAGTCTCCAACCAGTCGGCTCGGCGTGACTCTTTTTCGATGAGGGTCACCTCGTGCCCGCGTTCGAGCAGATCGCGCGCCATGTAGTAACCGACGGTGCCGCCGCCAACGACGATCACATACATCCGCGGGGCACCTAGTGGGTCTCCAGCAAGGTCTTCTCGATGTGCTTTGCCCCCTCGATGGTGGGACAGATGGTGTGAAGACCGAGCTTCTCGTAAGCCTCTGCACGCTCGGGGTCGTAGATCCTGGCCACGACGCGCGGGACCTTGAAGACGTGCTTCGCGACCTGCGCGGCCATGATGTTGCGGTTGTCGCCCTCAGTCACCGCGACGAAGCCGTCGGCATCTTCGATTCCTGCCCTTCTGAGGACGTCGGCGTCAGTACCGTTGCCGACCACCTGGTCGCCCTTGAAATCGACGGTCAGCACACCGCGCGAGGCCGCTCGTGAAAACTGGTTGGGATCTCGGTCGATGATGACCACCTGGTGGCCGGACCGGTCCATGTCTGCTGCGATCTGCGACCCGACCCGCCCGCACCCCACGATCAACAGCTTCAAAGCTGGTTGATTATAGGGAGGCCCTCATGGCGCCTCCGCCTGGGCTTGTTAGGATTTGAAGGCTTGCGCTTCCCATTCACCTTCATGGGTCTCATGGCGCTCGGACTGGGCCTTTGGGTGCTGGTCTACCTGGCCGGTCACCGGGAACTCGAACCTGCTTCGCGGGGGATCGCCGTAGCGGCGGTCGTCCTCTCGTTGAGCTTTGGGGTGTACGTCCTGGTCCGGCGGATAAGGCGGGGACCGCAGCACTGATGGCCGATCATTCGCACCCGCCGACCTCAAAGAAGGTGCTCGTCGCCGTGGGTGGCCAGGGAATCGACGCGGAGACCGTGCGGCTGGCTTGCCGGATGACAGACACCCAGGGCGGGAGGCTTTATGGCGTCCACATCATCGAGGTGAATCGGTCGCTGCCCCTCGGGGCGGTGCTGGACGAGGTCGTCGAACGGGGAGAGAAGATCCTGGACGAGGTGGAGCAGCTGGCCGCGCAGTCTCAGCTGGCCGTCGAGACCGAGCTGGTTCAGGCGCGCGATACCGGCCCGGCGCTCGTGGACGAGGCGGTCGAGTGGGGTGCCGACCTGATCGTGATGGGCCTGCCCTACAAGAGGCGATTCGGCGAATTCAACATGGGCAAGACCGTGCCGTACGTGCTGAAGAACGCCAACTGCCGGGTGATGCTGTTCCGGGAGCACCGCGAACACCCAGTCTGAGCCAACTCCGGCCCCCTCTTGGGGCCCTCCCTCTCCCAGCCGCTCCCTCCCCCAGCCTGCCGAGCCTGAAATAGCACGTTAGAAGGCTCAAGCGAACTTCACAACCCAGCTTGTTAAGGTCAGGTCGATGACCCATGCGACCTCCAGCCGGCCGCACTATCTCCGCCGTCTCTGGGCCGAGCTCGGAAGGCTCGGCGGTGAGCACGACGCTTTTATCAAGGTCATCATCGTCGAGCGCATCGTCAAGGCGATCGTGCTGATTGCGCTTGCTGTCGGGTTGCTGGTGGCCGGCGAAAAGGGCCTGCTTACCACTTGGGCACGATATGCCCAGGACGAGCTAAACCTCGAAGCCGGGCACGGTGTGATCATCCAGCTCCTGCTCCGCCTGTTGCTCTTGATCGGCTCGTTCAATCACGTCACCGTGCTGGCGCTCGGCGCAGTCGTGTACGCCCTCCTCGAAGGCACCGAGGGAGTGGGCCTGGCGATGCGACGCCGCTGGGCGGAATACCTGACCGTGATCGCAACTGGGCTTTTGATCCCGTACGAGGCTTATGAGGTGATCCACGATGTAACGCTGTTCAAGGCAGGAGCCCTGCTGCTGAACCTAGCCGTCGTGGGCTATCTGGCCTACCGAAAGCGCCTGTTTGTGGGCATCTGAAGCTGGTGTCAGCCACGAGCATCTGAAGCCGGCGCGATGGCTCACGTACCTGGCGAGTGCCGCCAGGGTCTTGAGCCCGTACACCGTCGAGGTTCCGAAGCTGACGGAACTCGCATCCCCGTGGTACTTGCCGATAGCCGGAACCTCTCCGATCTTGAATCCGAATGCTGCGGCCTGGATCAGGACCTGAGTGTCGAAGACGAAGTCGTTGCTGTTCTCGAGAAAGGGAATCGCCTCGAGGAAGCGGCGCGAATAGGCGCGATAACCGGTGTGGTACTCGGACAGGCGCAGGCCCAGCACGCGGTTCTCGCTCGCGGTCAAAAAGCGATTGCCGATGCGCTTCCACCAGGGCATTCCTGCTTTCGCCGGGTCAAGACCGAGCCAACGCGAGCCGAGCACGATGTCGGCCGCGCCATCCTCGATGACACGACAAAGATTGGGGATGATGGCCGGGTCGTACTGGCCGTCAGGGTGAAGCATGACCACGACGTCGGCACCCATCTTCAAGGCCTGGCGGTAGCAGGTCTTCTGGTTCCCGCCATAACCAAGATTGCGCTTGTGGCGGATCACGTCCAGCCTGAGCGCCGTGGCGACGCTCACGGTCGCGTCGGCACTCGCGTCGTCGACGAGCAGGATCCTGTCAGCGTGGCCCGGTGGGATGTCGCCGACAACCTCCCCGAGGGTCTTCGCAGCCCGATAGGCTGGCAGGACGATGACGCGGCGAGGGCGCGGCCCGCTCCACGTCAGCTCGCCAAGCGGGATCGGTTCCGGCCGCACCGACATGCGTTCGAAGGTCAGGTAGGCGGCCACCAGCAGCGCTCCCAGGGCCGCCGACCAAAGGTTGATCGCGAGCGTCATGTTGATCGCGGCATACGCGAGGGCCAGCACGACCGCCGCCGCTCGCGGCCAGCGTAGCTGTCCGCCCAATGCAAGGTCGGCCAGCGCAAAGCCGGGAATCACCATGAGCGCGAGGTCGTGCACGTTCTGGTGCGGGCTCAACACCAGGGATGCGGCGACTGCCAGGGCGAAGTCGAGGCGTGGCTTGTCGGGGCGCCAGCTGAGCGAGAGCGCTGCGAGAGCCAGCAGGAGGACCAGGATCACGAGCGCCACCGCTTTGCCGCCTCCTGGCAGCGCTTCGAGGATATTGCGGAGCGAGTAGACGGCGGTGTCGGTGTAAACGAGCTCGCCGCCCGCAGGCAGCCTGCCGCCAATCGCCCAGGTACCGACAGCGCCCAGGTAGCCCCAGACAACGCTGAAGCCAAAACCGGCAACCGAGAAGATGCCGAGCGCTGCCACGACGGCCGCAAAACCTGCCAGCGCACGCCAGGCCCGACGGGCCAGGAAGAGCACGGGTATAAGCAGGAGCAGCTGTGGCTTGGCGAGCGCAAGGGCGCTAAAAACGCCGGCCCAGCCGTGCCGTCCGCGTGCCCACGCCGTGTAAGCAGCCGCCAGCGGTACCAGGACGACGAGGTCGGACTGGCCCTGCAGCACGGTCACGAACAGCGGAAAGAAACCGGCGATCAAGGCGCCGGCCACGATCGCCGCGCGACCGTGGATGCTGAGGCTGTTCCGCACCAACAGGGCGACGAGGGCAACAGCGAGCAGCAGATTGAATGCCGCCATTGCGTAGTAGGCCTGGCGGTAGTTCAGCGCGGCGAGCGGTGCTATCAGCAGCGTGTAGTAAGGCGGGTGAAAGTACGGGAG
>JBGQGS010000195.1:0-4024 GCA_041497555.1 Candidatus Dormibacteraceae bacterium
CATGCGACCTGGCCTCCCCTTCGTGTTGGTGGCCAAACGCCTCTGCACGGCTTCGACCACACGATGACCGTGCCGAGCGCGCAGGTGAAGTCCGCCATCCTCATTGCCGGCTTGCTTGCCGACGGGCCGACATCCGTCGTCGAAACGGTTAAGACCCGAGACCACACCGAGCTGATGCTGCGGGCGATGGGCATCGCAGTCGAGGTCGACGGGCTCCGTGTCCAGGTCGACCCGGCAAGCCGACTCGAGCCCCTAGACATGTTCATTCCCGGCGACATCAGCGCCGCCGCCTTCTGGCTTGTCGCGGCCGGACTGACACCGGGTTCGCGGATCCGGCTGCAGGGGACCGGGGTCAACCCCACACGGACCGCTTTCGTCGGGCTGCTGCGCGCCGCCGGGTTCAAGATCGGCGAATCCAATCGGCGCAATGTAGGCGGTGAGCCCGTCGCCGACCTTGAGGTGAGCTCGGCTGCCGGTTTACGCCCGATTCAGGTCAGCGGAGGCACCGCCGCAGAGATGATCGACGAGCTGCTTGTGCTGGCCGTCGCCGCGACGCAGCTGCCGGGTCGGAGCGTCATCTCGGGGGCAGCCGAGCTGCGCGTGAAGGAGTCGAATCGCATCGCGGCGATGGAGGAAGGGTTGGCCGCGATGGGCGCGGACATCACCGCCGTCGACGACGGGTGGGTGATCAATGGTCCGCGCTTTCTGGAGGCCGCGCGGGTGAGCGCGCATGGCGACCACCGCGTCGCGATGGCGCTCGCGGTGGCGGGCTTGATCGCGGACGGAAAGACAGAGATCGACGGGGCCGAGTGCGTGGAGATCTCCTACCCGGACTTCTTCGACCATCTCGAGTACCTGTGCTGAAAGTCCGGAGCGACATCGACATCGAGCCGATCGTCCTCGAGCTGTACGAGCTCGAGGTGACAACGCCGCGCGAGGACTTCGAGCTCGAGGTCGCCCGGACGATCCAGGTCGCCAGGTCGGGCGAAGTCGGCGCGGTCGGCCGCGCTCGCGAGCTGTATAGGCGCTTCGGCCTGGACCCGACCCGAGTGCGGCCGTCGTCCGAAGCGCTCTTGCGACGCCTCAAGAAAGGCGAGCCGCTGCCTCGCATAAACTCGCTCGTCGATGTCGCCAACGCGCTGTCGGTGCAGCTGCAGGTTCCGGTCGGGCTCTACGACCTCGACAAGGTGAAGGGCGAGGAGCTCGTGATCAGGCTCGGCGCGGAGGGCGAGGGATACACCGGCATCGGGAAGGAGCACGTCAACGTGGCGGGCCGCATCTGCGTCGCCGACGCAGATGGGCCGTGCGGCAACCCAAGCGCCGACTCGGCGCGGACGATGATTACCACCGAGACCGAGCACGCGGCCTGGATCTACTTTCTGCCCGTTCGAGACGACGACATCGATCGCACCGCGGAGCTGGTGGCCGTCTTCGGCCGTGGCTTGATCAGGATGGTGACAGTGGCTTGAGCGCAACGTCGGAGCAGGTTCTTTGCGTCAAGCGGGAAGACATGTTTCCCGACGGCGCGTGGCATGGGTTCGTGAGCAAGGACCTCGAACGCCACCAGGCGGTGATCCGCGAACACCACTTCTTCATGCCGCGCGCCGCGGTGGAGAACGACCCAGCCTACCAGCAGATCATCCCCTACGTCGTGTTCCGCCACGACGCCAGCTACTTCCTCACGCACCGGCTGCGAGCGTCGTCGGAGAAGCGGCTCCGCAAGCAGTACTCGCTCGGAATCGGCGGTCACATCAACCCGGGAGATCTCGAGGCCGGCGACCCGATCCTCGACGGCCTGAAGCGAGAGTGGCGGGAGGAGGTCGTCTACGCCGGCCGCTTCGAGGCCGAGCTGATCGGCCTCCTGAACGACGATTCCTCGCCGGTCTCCAAGGTCCACCTCGGGGTGGTGTTCCTCGTCGACGGCGATTCGCCCAACATCGCCATCCGGGAGACCGACAAGCTTGCCGGCGAGCTGTTGACGCTCGACGAGATGCGCATCTACTACCTGGGCATGGAATCGTGGTCGCAGATGGTCTACGACCGGCTGAAATTCCCCACGAACTCCGAGGCTGCGCCGTGAGTTCGCGGGGACCCCTCTCATCTGGAGGCGAATCGTGAAGTACGTCGAGGTGGGCGGCGTGCGGGTTTCGGCGATCGGGCTCGGCACCTGGCAGTTCGGCTCGCGGGAGTGGGGCTACGGGGCGGAGTACAACCGCAACGAGGCCGGCGCGATCGTCAGTCGCGCCCTCGCGCTGGGCGTGAACCTCATCGACACGGCCGAGATGTACGGTCTCGGAGGCTCCGAACGCATCGTCGGCGAGGCGATCAGCGGCCGCCGCGAGAGCGTGTTCCTCGCCACCAAGCTCTTTCCGATCGGTCTGCCTTTCATGGTCAGCTCGCGTGCTCGGGGCAGCGCGCGGCGGCTCGGGGTCGACCGTCTCGACCTGTACCAGCAGCACTTTCCCAGCCCGCTGTTTCCAGCCCGGGCCACGATGCCGCGCATGCGCCGCCTCGTCGAGGAGGGCCTGGTGGGACACGTGGGGGTCAGCAATTTCTCCTTGAGTGCCTGGCAGGGCGCTGAGCAGGCGCTGGGCGCACCTGTCCTGTCGAACCAGGTCCTCTTCAGCCTGGTTCACCGCGAGCCGGAACGCGAGCTTGTGCCGTGGGCCCAGGAAAAGGACCGGATCGTCATCGCCTACAGCCCGCTCGGGCAGGGGCTGCTGTCGGGGAAGTACCAGGACTCCGCGCCCCGGAACTTCCGGCGCATGAGGCGCAACTTCAGCGCCGTGGGACGGGCTCGCCTCACGCCGCTCATCGCCGCCCTCCGTGAAATCGGTAGCCGGCATGACGCGACGGCGGCGCAGGTCTCCCTCGCGTGGCTGATCCGCAAGCCCAACGTGGTGGCGATCCCGGGTGCCTCGAGCCTGCACCAGCTGGAGGAGAACGTCGCAGCCAGCGAGATCGAGCTTTCCCAGGACGACGTGTCCCGGCTGGATAGCCTCAGCGCATGAGGGTTGAAGCGGTCGAGCTGCGCCGCATCCACCTGTCGCTGGTGGCGCCTTTCGAGACGTCGTTCGGCGTCCAGACGGAGCGCGACGTGCTGCTGTTGAAGGCGATCACCACAGACGGTGCGGGCTGGGGTGAATGCGTCGCAGGCGAGGAACCGACCTACTCGAACGAATATGTCGATGGCGCGCAGCACGTCCTGATCCATCACCTGCTGCCTCGACTGCTCGATCAGCCAAGCATCGAAGCTGATGACGTCGGTCGGATGCTCCGGCCGGTGCATGGACATCACATGGCGAAGGCGGCGATCGAGATGGCGATCCTCGACGCGCAGCTCCGCGCGCGGGATGAATCGTTCGCCAAATACTTCGGCGCGGTGCGCTCCGCCGTCGACTGCGGCGTCTCGGTCGGCATCCATCGATCGATTCCAGAGTTGCTGAAAACCGTCGGCGATTATCTCGACCAGGGCTACCGGCGGATCAAGCTCAAGATCAAACCGGGCTGGGACGTCGAGCCGGTGCGAGCGGTGCGCGAGCGTTTCGGCGACGTTCCACTGCAGGTCGACGCCAACACGGCGTACTCGCTGTCAGACGCCGCGCAGCTCGCTCGGCTGGACCCGTTCGACCTGCTGCTCATCGAGCAGCCTCTTCCGGAGGAGCAGGTCCTCGCGCATGCGGAGCTGGCGAAATTAGTGCGCACGCCGATCTGCCTCGACGAGTCGATCACCTCGGCGCAGGCGGCCGCTGACGCAATCCAGCTGGGCGCGTGCCGGATCATCAACATCAAGCCGGGCCGAGTCGGAGGCTACCTGGAGGCGCGCAGGATCCACGACCTCTGCGCAGCGCACCGGGTGCCCGTCTGGATGGGCGGGATGCTTGAGACGGGGATCGGGCGGGCCGGCAACGTCGCCATGGCTGCGATGCCGAACTTCAGCCTACCCGGCGACACGTCCGCGTCGGACCGCTACTACCACCGCGACATCACTCAGCCCTTTGTCCTGCGGGACGGCCGGCTGGAC
>JBGQGS010000196.1:0-3954 GCA_041497555.1 Candidatus Dormibacteraceae bacterium
ACGAGGAGACCGTTGTGGGTCAGCTGCAGCGCGAGCCACGGCATGGCGACGCTCTGCATCCAGGTCCCGACAGTAGAGATGATCTGCCCGGTCAGGAAGAGCCGGTAGTTCCTGTATCGGAGCGCGCCAAGCAATCGACGAGGTACGACTTCCGGCACTTAGTGGACCGCACCGGCCGCATGAGTACCATCCGCCGCCCCATGCGGCCGTGACGCCGGACTTCGTGCCTTCGGCCTGGTCCCCATCCGACCGTTACAGTCCACATTTGGGATCATCGCAGGGTGAGCAAGATTCGCGAGACGGTGGACATCAAGGCACCCGCCTCACGTGTGTGGGCGGTCGTGCAGGAAGATGCCGTCCACGCGCCGAGGTGGTCGTCGAACCTCGCCAAGGTCGAGCAGCTGGGGGACGGACCTTCCGGTAAGGGCACGCGCTACCGGTATCACCTCGATCTTCCCGGTGGTTTCAAGGCGACGCTCGAGGTGGAGCAGACGGCATATGCGAAGCCGAAGCGGTGCGCCGGCAGGTTCACGAAGGGTCCGCTGAAGGGCACGTGGTCTTACACGTATACCGAGCACAGGGACAGCAGCACTCATCTCGTCTACGAGATGGACTACGAGCTTGGGGGCCTCATGCGACTGACCGGCGGGCTGCTTGCGCGGCAGTACGCGGAAGGCATTCGAAAGAACATGGCAGCCTTGAAGAAGTACGTGGAGTCGGGCAAGGGACCGAAGACCAAGGACTAAGTGGGGCACTAGGTTGCTGGCCTACGTCTTCTTCCATCGCGCCGCACCGAGGGTCGAGGTCTCGGGCTACGAGGCGGCGCTGCGACGATTCCACGAATCGCTCGCCGTTGCGCCTCCGCCGGGCTTTTTCGGATCGAACACGTTTCGTATCGGAGACGGCTACGGTGACTGGTACTTCGTCGAGAGTTCGGCGGCCCTTGATCCGCTGAACGAGGCTGCGGTCACCGGCGCGAGATCGGCCGGCCACGACGCTGTGGCGCACATGTCCAGGGACGGCGCAGGCAAGCTGCTCGCATTGATGTCCGGGCGCCCACGGACAGAACCGGGTCTCGAAATCCGGTTCTCCAAGCCCGCGGGCATGAGCTACGGCGACCTCTACGAGCGACTCAAGCCGTGGACCGATCGACCCGAGCTCACGCTGTGGCGGCGGATGATGGTCCTGGGGCCGCCGCCGGAGTTCTGCCTTGTCGCTCCGTCAGAGATTCAGCTTCCAGACGAAATGAGGCCCGAGGTGCTGCGTCGCCAGCCTATCTAGCGGACCGGGCCACCTAGGGGCGTTTGAAGGGCAGCAGCTCGAGCTGCTCAAAGCGATCCTGAACCGCGGTCCGCAGCTCATTCGCCAGGGCATTCAAGCGTTCCTTGGAGCCGTCCTCGATGTCCAGAGCCCGCACCTTCCGGAGCATGGTCTGCAGCGCGTAGAGCCCCGCCGGCTCGTTGCTCGCCATCCGTGCCGCAGCGCCGCGAAGCTCGCGCGACAGGTCGTCATGACCGTGCGAGCGCAACCAGTTGGACAGGCGGGCGGCAGCCACGAGCGCCCGCTGGGTCTTCGGGTTCAAGCCTGGCGAAACGGATTCGCGCTGCCGGCTCTGAAAGACCTTCGGGACGCGGGCTGGGCGGCGCATCGAGCGGAGGCGCCGGATGGCACCGGTCAGGTTCGGGCCCAATATGACCAGGACGCCGGCCAGGACGAGGAGGCCGACGACAAACCCCACCAGGACCTCCAGCATTTTCCCTAGGGTACGCTTTGACGGCATCGATATTGTCATCGGGGTAGGGGTGTTTACGGAGGTGGGGGCACGAGCAAAGCCACGCCGGTCGCGGTCATCACGGGAGCGTCGTCGGGGATAGGCGCCGCCACCGCGGTGGCGCTCGGGCGCCGGGGCTTCCAGATCGTCGTCGGCGCACGGCGTTTGGATCGCCTCAAGCGAGTGGCGGGCGAGGAAGGCATCGCGATGGCTCTCGACGTCACCGACAAGAAGAGCATCGATGCATTCGTGCGCGAGATCTCCAAGAGATTCGGCCGCATCGACGTCCTGGTCAACAATGCGGGCGGCGCGCTCGGGCTCGCGTCCATCGAAAAGGCGGTGGACGAGGACTGGATTGGCATGTGGAAGGTCAACGTCCTCGGTTTGATGTGGATGACGCGGGCGTGCCTCCCGCTGCTGCGCAAGGCAAGACACGGGCACGTCGTGAACATCGGATCCATCGCCGGCTTTGAGACCTACAAGGGTGGCGCGGGATACACGGCGGCCAAGCACGCGGTGCGGGCGATCACCCGCACGCTCCGTCTCGAGTTGAACGGAGAACAGATCCGCGTGACGGAGATCGACCCGGGACTGGTCGAGACAGAATTCAGCGTCGTGCGGTTCCATGGCGACCGCAAGGCGGCCAAGGCTGTCTACGAGGGATTGAAGCCGCTGTCCGCAGAAGACGTCGCGGATTGTGTCGTCTTCGCCGTGACGCGACCTCCGCACGTAGACATCGACGAGATCGTGGTGCGCCCGGTCGCGCAAGCCACCAGCTGGCTGGTGGCGCGGAAACCCAAGGCTTGAAGCGCTAGTCGATCAGGCCGGCCTCACGGGCCTCGTCTTTCGTCATTCAACAGCCCGGTTCCCCGTAATGGCCGCAACAGACCACGCGCCCTCCCCAGTTGCGCCGGAACAGGTTGCCGGCGATCCTGCGCGCGCGATCCATGGGACCATGCTGGCCGGCGGCTAGATTGCGCCAGAACTGGGCCGTCGCTGACGCAATGGGCCGTCGTTTCTTTCGGCTCATTCGTAGTAGCTCTGCCCCAACATAATCCAGCCCGGGTTGGGACAGCCGCTCGAGGTGTGCGCGTGCGTGCAGTGCACGCCGAGCCGAGGTCCTGGGTCGATGTAGAGCTGGCCGTGAATCACGAGCTGGTCACCGGCATGAGCGGGGACATATGTCGCGAGGCTCGTGTTGTGATCGACCTCCAGCATCTCGCCGGTGGGGGTCTTGACCTCGAATCGTTCGTGCCCTCCGGACTCTACGGGGTCGTTCAGCACGGTCGCGTCGAATGTCACCTCCGCACCGTTGGTGTCGTTGACGACGTCCTGATGGAGCGCCTGGTCGTCCGGTACATCGCGTCCGCCGCAGGCCACCACGGTGAGCGCAATCGCCAGGGCGATACAGAGCCGCCTCATTTACCGAGCGCCTGCTCCAGTGTGATGCGGCCCTCGTAAAGAGCCTTGCCGAGGATGACCGCCTGCGCTCCAGCCGCGGCCACGCGCGCGATGTCATCGACTGACGAAACGCCACCCGAATAATGGACTGGCAGGCTGGTCATCGAGCGAACTTTGGCCAGCGTTCCGAGGTCCGGTCCCGAGAGCGTGCCGTCCCTGTCGATGCAGGTCAGGATCACACCGGCAAGAGGCAACCTGTCCCACCTTGCGAGGAGAGACCCGATCAAAACCGGCTCGGTCTCGGTCCAACCACTGACGGCCGCCTTTTCGTCGCGCACGTCGAGGGCGGTCAGCACCTGCGCGGGGTGCCGGCGCGTGCATCGCTCGAGCAGGCGGGGATCGCGTACCGCGGCCGTACCCATCACAACCGCGTGAGCCCCGGCGCCGAGCCAGGCGTCGACCGCCTCAGCGGTCCGGATTCCACCGGCAACCTGGATCTTGATGTTGTGCCTCTCGAGGATCGACTCGATCACCGTCCTGTTGTCAGCCGTGCCGCGCGCGGCGTCCAGGTCGACCACGTGCAGGTGCTCGGCTCCGGCATGTTCAAACTCGGCCACCACCTCGAGGGGATTCTCCGAGTAAACGGTCGGGTGCTGGTAGTCGCCCTGCACCAGGCGAACGCAGTGTCCGCCGAGAAGGTCGAGGGCAGGGATAACTAGCACGTGCTCAATAGTCCTACGAAAGTGCGTCCAAGCGTGGCAGGGGCGGCCGGGTTCAACCCG
>JBGQGS010000197.1:0-3789 GCA_041497555.1 Candidatus Dormibacteraceae bacterium
CCGAGGTTTCCTCTCATACGAATTCGACCGAGCCGTCGGACCTCGGGTCCGCGCCGGCGCGCCATGCAGTCGGACCGTCGATCACGATCGCATGGGCGTGGCCGAACGAGTGGTGTCTCGATGGCATCAGCTCGAAGGCTCGATCCGATCGTGCGAGCTCTGCCGCATGCGGGTAGTCGGCCTCCACGGACGTACGAGCGCCACCGGCCTGCACCCGGATCCGCGGTCGCGCCACCGCCTCCGCCGGATCGAGATGATGATCGACCAGGTTGATCAGCACCTGCGTCTGCAGCTGCGGTTGGCCGTCGCCGCCCATGGTGCCGAAGATGGCCCACGGCCGTCCACCGCGCATCGCCATCGCCGGGATCAGCGTGTGCATGGTCCGCTTGCGCGGTTCCAATCGGTTGACATGGTCTGGAGCGAGACTGAAATACGAACCGCGGTTCTGCAGCAGCATGCCGGTGCCCTCCGCAACGATGCCAGACCCGAAGTCGAAGGCGACACTCTGGATCAGTGACACCAGATTGCCGTGCTCGTCCGAGGCGCAAAGGTAGATGGTGTCCCCACCCTCGCGGAGTCCAGGACCGCCTGCAGCCGCATGTCGCGGATCGAGGAACGGCTGGACGGGAGCGACGGCGAAGTCCGGGTCGGTGATGTACCGATCGCGCAGCGGATAGCACGCATCCCGGATCCGTTTGAAACGGTCGACGAATCCTGGGCCGGGCTGCAGCTCATCACGCGGCAACTCGTTCAGCCTCGCCAGCATGGCTAGCGCGGCAAGGCCCTGGGTGGGAGGCGGGAGCTCGTACACGGTCACGTCTCGGTAACTAACGGTCAGCGGTTCCACCCACTGCGATCGGTGCACGGCAAGGTCCTGAGCCGTCACCAGACCGTCGCGTCGTTTGATCGCCGACACGATGGCAGCGGCGATCTCGCCTCGGTAGAAGCCGTTGATTCCGCTGCGACCGAGTTCGTGCAGCACCGATGCGAGATCCGGGTTCCGCAGGAGCATGCCGGGCTCCATCGGCGGGTACAGCGTCTGCGCCGCGCGCTCCTTGCCCAACAGCTCTGCCCCCGCCTTGAGGAACGCGGAAAGCTGCGGGGTGATGACGTAGCCGTCCCGCGCAAGCGACGCTGCCGGCTCCAGGACAGCGCCCAGTCCAAGTGTCCCGAAACGCTCAATGAGGCGGCCCCAAGCCTCGACGGTGCCTGGCACCGTGACGGTCAGGACGCCTCGCTCGGGCATCTCCTCGAGCCCGCGCGAGCGCACGGCGGCGATCGTGGCGAGCTCGCCCGAGCGTCCGGCGCCGATCAGCCCCACCGGCGCCGAGGCGCCTGCCGGCCAGACGATCGCCATCAGGTCGCCGGCCACGGAGGTCATATGGGGATAGATCACGCACAGCACCGCATTCGCAGCGATCGCTGCGTCGATCGCGTTGCCGCCATCGCGCAGAACCTGCGCGCCGGCTTCGGATGCGGCTCGGTGGGGTGTGGCGATGACTCCCTTGGTCACGAAGGGAATTATCTACGGCGTCCCATTTGGGGCCCCACGAACTCACGGCGAAGCCTCGGAGTTCGTGGGGCTTTTTCGTGGGGATTCTTATCGAGGCGTGATGAACTCGATCGCGCCAGGCTGGATCTCGAAGAGCGCCGGCAGGAAACCCGGATCCTCGCCATCGAGATCGATGCGCACCTTTTCGGTCGAGGAGACCGAGATCCGCTTGCCGTACATGAGCTGGATCTTTGGGTTGTGCTCGTCCAGGTGCTTACCGCTCCGGATTCGGCTCATGCCGCGGACGGACTCCAGCTTGCCCGCGTCCCCGATGAGGATGACGTCAAACACCCCGTCTGTGGGCGATGCCGCAGGCGCCATCCGCATGCCGCCGCCGAAGTACTGGCAGTTCGCGACTACGACCTGCTGCGCGACCAGGTCATGGCTGTTGCCGTCGATGACCACCGTCATCGGTTTGTTCTTGTAGGCCATCAACGAGAAGAAGGCGGTGAGCATGAAGGAGGCGGCTCCGAGCCGCTTGCTGCTGCGGTTTACGCGATGGACGACCTCTCCGCCATAGCCGGCGTCTGCGATGTTGATGAAATGCCTGACGGCCGTGCCGCCGTCATGGTCCTGATACGTGACGCAGCCGGCGTCGAGCCGCCTGACAAGCCCGGTCGTGATGACCTGGATGGCCGCCCTGGTGTCGAGCGGAATGCGCAGCGTGCGCCGGAAATCTCCACCAGTTCCGAGGGGCACCATGGCGAGCCGGGTCGTCGTCGGGATCGGCGCGCCATTGTGGAAGAAACCGTTGACCACCTCGTTCAAGGTTCCGTCGCCGCCGACGGCGACCACCACCGGCCGCGATTCCCTCACCGCCCGCTGCGCGATTTCAGTGGCTTCGAGCGGGCGCGTGGTGAAGGCTGCTTCGTAGGGCATGCCAGCTCCGGGCAGCCAGGTTTCGATCGCCGACCACTCCCGTCCCGCTTTGCCCGCACCGGACGCGGGATTGACGATGAACAGGACCGGGGCGCCGGACTGGGCAGCTATGGTGTGCCTCCGACGGCGTGCGGGTTCATGATCCCTTTCGGGTCAAGGCTGTCCTTGATTGATCGCCACACTCGCATCCAACCTCCCATCTCATCGGCGACCCAACGGGCGCGAACTCGGCCCACTCCGTGGTGATGGGTGATGGTCGCATCAAGCTCTAGGGCGGCGCTCATCGCGCCCTCCCACGCCCGCGTATATGCCGAACGAGCGTCCTGCTCGGTGTCCCCTGAACCGCCGAACGTAAAGTACGCGCAGCAGCCCTGCTCGTAGGCATGACTGAAATGGCATAACGCCAGTCCGCCGACAGCTATTGCGGACTTGACCCTCGCGTGAAGTCCGTGCAGCACCGTCCAGGGTGCTGCCAGCTCGATCGTGTCCAGGTAAGCACCGGCCGGTTCGAGAAAGGACTTCAAGCGGTCCGCGGAGAGATCAAAGCGATGCTTCTGCCACCGGGTCCAAGGCTCTTCACCAAGGTCGGTCGAAACGCCGACCAGGCTCTTGACCGCGTCGGCCTCGGCTCTGGCGACGCCCGAAAGCCCAGCGTTGGCGGCCACGAGCAGGCATCCACCGGCCGCCAGGTCGTAGCCGTTGAAGGCTGTGTCCTCGGCGTCATAAAGACGCATGACCAGCGGCTTGATGCCCGACTGCATGATCGCCCGCATCGCCTCCAGGCCGGTTGCGAGGTCTGGGAAGCCGTAGCCGCGGCCGATGACCGATTCGGGCAGACGATGGACTCGCAGCACTGCTCCGAGGACAACGCCGAGGGCGCCTTCTGAGCCGAGCCAGAGCTGATGCAAAGCGGGACCGGCCGCAGACCTCGGCCCTGGTCTAGGCGCTGCGAAGGTCCCGTCAGGCAGCACCACCGCAAGTCCGAGGACCATGTCCTCGATGCTGCCGTACCGGCTCGACTCCTGGCCTGAGGAGCGGGTCGAGATGAGTCCGCCCAGGGTCGTCCCCGGGAGTGAGCTTGGGAAGTGGCCGAGCGTCAAACCTCGCTCGTTCAGGTGCTTCTCAAGGCGCAGGCCGTTGACGCCCGCTTCGCACTGGCACGTCAGGTTCGCCTCATCGACTTCGAGGATGCGGTCGAAGGCGCTCATGTCGAGGACCAGCTCGCCGGCTTGAGGCGAGAGCGCCCCGCACACGCCGCTGCCTCCTCCCATCGGGGTGACCATCACGTGGTTCGTGGCCGCCCAGCCCAGGATGGCGACCACCTGCTCGCGGCCCGACGGGCGGGCGACCAGAACGCG
>JBGQGS010000198.1:0-3694 GCA_041497555.1 Candidatus Dormibacteraceae bacterium
GAGCCTTCGAGCTGATGCCATCGAGACACCACTCGTTCGGCCACGCCCATGCGATCGTGATCGACGGTCCGACTGCATGGCGCGCCGGCGCGGACCCGAGGTCCGACGGCTCGGTCGAATTCGTATGAGAGGAAACCTCGGCGGGTTCCTCTCATCGGGGCGCTCAACGGCCGCTCCTGCGTCGCACGTATACTTTTCTTCGGTTTGGCAGTAGAGACGAACGTCAAGGGCAAGCTGATCGCGGAGTACAAGCGCGCTGAGAAGGACACGGGTTCACCCGAGGTCCAGATTGCGCTTTCAACCACGCGCATCCGGGAGCTGACCGAGCACCTGAAGACGCATGCCAAGGACCATCACTCGCGCCGCGGCCTTCTTCTCCTGGTGGGCAAGCAACGGCGTTTGCTGAACTATCTGAAGGACACCGACATCGAGCGCTATCGCGCGCTGGTCGGCAAGCTGGGGATCAGAGTAGCCGGGCGCGCCAAACCAACGGGGCGCGCGCAGTCAGAGGTCCCCGCGAACGCACGGCGCAGCCTCGGAGTTCGTGGGGTGGAGAGCGCACCAGCCGGACCGGAAGAGCCGGTCACGTAAGTCAATCGGGAGGACCCCACGCTGGTTAGCGCGGGTCAGCTCTTAGAAGCTCTCACTCAGGCGCCGGCATTCCGGCAAGACCTAAGCGGCGGCTGCTAGGAACCTGACCCAGGTCGCACCTCCGGGGGCCGTCCTCCCAGAACATGGAGGTATTGCTGTGGCAATCGTCACGAAGAATGTTGAGGTCGCCGACAAGCGGCTTTCGATCGAGACCGGTCGGGTGGCCGAGCAGGCAAACGGCGCGGTGATCCTGCGGCAGGGCGACACGGTCGTCCTGAGCACCGCGGTGATGGCGAAGGAGCCCAGGGAGGGGATCGACTGGTTCCCGCTCACCTGCGACTATGAGGAGAAGCTGTACGCGGCGGGCAAGATTCCTGGCGCATTCATGCGCCGCGAGGGTCGCCCGAGCGAGACTGCGATTATCGCCTCGCGGCTGACGGACCGTCCGCTGCGACCGCTGTTTCCGGAAGGCTTCCGGCTTGACGTCCAGGTCGTCTCTACGGTCCTTTCGGTGGACCAGGAGAACGACCCCACGATCCTGAGCATCAACGGCGCATCGACGGCCCTGGTGATCTCGGACATCCCATTCGGGGGCCCGGTGGGCGCTGTCCGGATGGGGTTCCTCGACGGGAAGCTGGTCGTGAACCCGTCGATGTCCCGTATCGGTGAGTCAGAGCTCGACCTGGTGGTCGCCGGCACCGCCGACGCCATTCTGATGGTCGAGGCCGGCGCCAAGGGCGTCACCGAGCAGGTGGTACTCGACGCACTTGAGATGGCCCACAACGAGATCAAGCAAATCTGCGCTGCCCAGGTCGAGCTGCAGCAGCAGGTTGGCATGCCGAAGCGTGAGTTCGCCTCGGCCACTTATCCACACCAGGTGGTCGAGGTGGTCAGCGAGTACCTGGCGCTGCGGCTGGACAAGGTCCTCTACAGCGCGGACAAGAGCACCCGCGAGGCCGCTCTGGACGACCTGCGCAAGAAGACCATCGCCGAGCTCGGCGACCGCTTTCCCGAACACGTCGACATCCTGGGCAAGCTCTTCGACAAGGCGCTCAAAGACAGGGTCCGCCAGCGTGTGGTCGAGGAGGGGGTTCGCATTGACGGCCGTGGCCTCAAGGACGTGCGTGCCATCACCGTTGAGGTCGGCGTCCTGCCGCGCACGCATGGCTCTGGTCTCTTCACCCGCGGACAGACCCAGGCGCTGACCATCGCGACGCTGGGTTCGATGTCCGACCAGCAAAAGCTCGACGGTCTGACGGCCGAAGAGTTCAAGCGCTACATGCACCACTACAACTTCCCGCCGTTCTCTGTCGGCGAGGCGCGTCCGCTGCGCGGTCCCGGCCGCCGCGAGATCGGCCACGGCGCTCTCGCCGAGCGCGCGCTGCTCGCTGTGATCCCGCCGATCGAGGAATGGCCTTACACGATGCGGCTGGTGTCTGAGATCCTCAGCTCCAACGGATCGACCTCGATGGCATCGGTCTGCGGCTCGACACTCGCGCTGATGGACGCAGGAGTCCCGATCAAGTCACCGGTCGCCGGCATTGCCATGGGCCTGGTCACGCGCGAAGGCAAGTTTGCCGTGCTGACTGACATCCAGGGAGTCGAGGATTCGCTTGGCGACATGGACTTCAAGGTCGCCGGCACGCGCGACGGCATCACCGCCCTGCAGATGGACATCAAGGTCAAGGGCCTGACGCACGAGATCCTGGCGCAGGCGCTGGAGCAGGCTAGAGAGGCGCGCCTGTTCGTGCTCGACAAGATGCTGGCCGTGCTGCCCAGGCCTCGGAGCGAGATGAGCACCTACGCGCCCCGCATCACCACGATCATGATCAACCCCGACAAGATCCGCGACATCATCGGCCCGGGAGGCAAGATGATCCGCAAGATCACCGAGGAGACGGGCGCACAGATCGATGTCGAGGACGACGGCCGGGTCTTCATCGCCGCCGTCGACCAGGAAGGAGGCAAGCGCGCGATCGACTGGATCAAAGGCCTCACAGACGAAGTCGAGGTCGGCAAGATCTACAAGGGCAAGGTGGTCCGCATAATGCCCTTCGGCACGTTCGTCGAGGTGCTGCCCAACCAGGACGGCCTCGTGCACATCTCCAAGCTCACCGACCACCGGGTCGAGCGGGTGGAGGAGGTCTGCAACATCGGCGACGAGATCGTGGTCAAGGCCGTCGAGATCGACAGCCAGGGCCGCCTCAATCTGAGCCGCCAGGCGGCGATCGAGGAGCTGACGGCCAAGGGCCTGCCGATCGAGGAGAAGATCGACCAAGAGGTAATGGCGGTCGCGCTAGCCTCTCCGCCGCCGCCTCCCCGAGAGGGTGGCTTCGGCGGTCGGGACCGCGGCGGGCGAAACGGCGGCGGCGGGCGGGGTCCACGCCGGAACTAAGCCAAGGGTTACGGCCAGATATGCCAAGCGGATCGGCCGGCCCTCCGGCCGCAACCCCAGATTGAATGAGTCGATCCGAGTCGCGGTCGCCGGCTTCCGCGGCAAGGTCGGTTCGGTGCTCGCCGCCGCTTTTCAATCGGAGCCGGGAATCGAGTATGTCGGCGGAGTCGAACTGGGCGACGACCTCGCCGCGTTCCTGCGCGAGAAGAGGCCGCAAGCCCTGGTCGACTTCACGAAACCTTCAGAAGCGCTGCACAACGCGCTTGCGGCGGTCGCGGCAGGCGCATCACCTGTGATCGGCACTACGGGCTTGGCCGCCGACGCGGTCGACAAGCTCGAGACAGCCTGCAAAGGCAAGGGGCTTGGCGGGATCGTAGCCCCGAACTTCGCCATCGGCGCCGTGCTGATGATGCATCTGGCCGACATCGCCGCTCCACATTTCGACGCGGTCGAGGTGATCGAGATGCACCACGCGACCAAGCTGGACGCGCCGTCGGGAACAGCGCTCTCCACGGCGAGACGGCTCGCCGCTAAGCGGCGCGAGAAGCCGTTCAGTCACCAGAAGCCGGAAAAGGAGACGCTGCCCGGAACGCGCGGCGGGGAGGAGGGGAACGTCGCTGTTCACAGCGTGCGCCTGCCGGGCTTTGTCGCCGACCAGGAGGTCATCTTCGGGCTGCCGGGACAGACCCTGACGATCGTTCACCGGAC
>JBGQGS010000199.1:0-3665 GCA_041497555.1 Candidatus Dormibacteraceae bacterium
ACGTGGTGCTCGCCGGCGAGGTGATTCATCATTGCGGGCCCTGCGCCCGCGAAGTTCATCTTCGAGAGCTTCAGGTGCTGGTCGCCCCCCCGGTTCATCATCGAGAGCATCTTCTGCATCCAGTTCTCGCCAGTGATTCGAACCTGGTTCTTGACCAGCGGGAAAAGGCCCCAGAACGTGAAGAAGACGGTGGTCTCCTTCCCCATCGCTGCGCCGGTCGTGGCCAGGATCAGCGTCGGCCAGATCTTGTCGAGCTCGCCGCTCCAGGCAAAGATGACCAGCTTCTCGGCCTGTTCCGGCTTCTTTTCCGCAAGCTGCTCGGCGAACTGCGCCAGCGGCGGCTTCTCAATCGTGTTGACGCTCATCTCAGATCTCCTTCTTCTTGAGGATGAAGTGGAAAACTCCGCCTTCCTGGGTGGACTCGACCAGCGGGTTGCCGGTCGCTTGAGCCCAGGCCTTGAAGTCGGGGACAGAACCGGGGTCGGTGGCGAAGACTTCGACCAGCTGGCCGGGCGCCAGCTCCTTCATCGCCTTCGCTGTCTTGATGATCGGAAGGGGGCAGGAAAGGCCCTTGAGGTTCAGGGTCGTCGCGATCGTGATGCTCATCGAAGTCTCCTTGCCTAGGGCAGGCGTCCCTGTGGGACGGTATGCCAGTACGCCTTGTTGAACAGCGCCTTCGCCCAGTGCCAGCGCCGGGCCGGCGAGGGCGACACGGGCGGATGGTCGTAGTCGAATCGAATCGTCGTCGCCTGTCCCTGGCCGGTCTCGAGGAAGCACATGACCTTGCCGTCGTAGACATGCGTGGGAGGGGCTTCGCCCTTCACCTCGGCCACGATCTCAGCCGCGGCGACGGTGGCCTCGTAGTGCGCCACCGAACCGCTTTTCGAGATCGGGATGTCGGTCGTGTCGCCAATCGCCCAGACATGCGCGAACTCTTTGTGTTTCAGGGTGTTCTTGTCGACCGGGACCCAGCCTCGCTCATCTCCGAGGCGCGAGGTCTCGATCACCTTCTGTCCGCGATGTGGCGGCACCAACACAAGGAGGTCGTACTCGACTGTCTCGCCTTCGAGCGAGGTGACCGTCTTGGCGATGGGATCGACCGACTCGACATTGAAGAAGCCCAGCAGCTCGATTCCGCGCTCGGCGAGGATCGGCTGCACCAGTTTTGACGTCGCCTCGATCGTGAACGCGCGGTTGAGTGGAGAGAGGAGCTTGACTTCCGACCTGTCGCGGATGCCTCGCGCCCTCAGGTAGTCATCGAGCAGGAACGCGAACTCCACAGGCGCCGGCGGGCACTTGTACGGGATGCCCGCGACGCCGATGACGATGGTCCCGTGCTGGAATTCTTGCAGAGCTTTGAAGAGCCGCTTTGCGCCTGCCATCGTGTAGAAATCGTGGGCGCCGACCGCGCCGGGGACCTCCTCCATCACCGTCCGGCTGCCGGTGGACAGCACGAGCTGGTCGTAGCGCAACATGCGGCCCGACTCCAGGAGCACCGTTTGCGCTGCCGGGTCGACCCGCGTGGCGCGATCGACCACGAGAGACACGTCATGTCGAAGCAGCTGCGCCTCTGGACGCTGCAGCGCTGCCGGCTGCTCCTGGCCAATGGCGACGTAGAGAAAGCCTGGCTGGTACACGTGGACGCCGGTGGCATCCACGACGGTCACGTGAGCGCTTCGATGCGTCTGCTTGGCGACGAGGTTGGCAACGATCGTGCCGCCAACGCCACCACCGAGGATCACGACTTCAGTGCCCATCGGTCACCTCGCCTTGCGCACGATGAAGTGCGCACAGTTGGTGTCCTGGACCACCTCGAGCAGCTCGTGCCTGGCCTTGGCGACCCAGGCGGGAATGTCCGTTTTCGAGCCCTCGTCGCTCGAGAGAACCTCAAACACCTGCCCGACCTGGCCCTGCCGGATCGCGCCGATCAGGTTCATCAGGGGTCCTGGGCAGGCCATCCCCCGCGCATCGATCGTCCTGTCGACCTGGATTGTGCTCATTTCATTGCTCCTCAGATGAATACGACCTGGCCTTCCGCGGCCGAGGCCATGAATGCAGCGACGCCCTCGACGCCATCGACCATCGGGTCAAGGTCTGCCTGCTTCAGGTGGAACATGTCCATCGACAGCGCACAGGCCTGGATGTCGACCTCGCCGACGTCCTTGGCCTGCTTCAGGAGCTCGATCCAGTGCTGGCCCGGGTGCGCGCGGACCAAAGAGGCCTGCGACACCGTAGCCTCAGGCGAGATCGCATGGTCGGTTCGAACCTTGGTCTCGCGAAACGCGTCGAGTGCGTAGTACTGGAGAAAGACGTGAACCGGGCGCCCCATCACGGCCGCACCGACCGCAAGCACCGCGCCAGCCGTGAGCTTGTCGTCCGTGCCCGAGAACAGCACCAGGGAAAGGGGTTTTTCTTGCTCGTCCATCACTACCTCCGATGAGATGAGTCTCGCGCGGACCCGCCGCCGCGGGCAGTGCCTTGCGACCTACTTTTGTAGGGTCGGTCGGCGTCGGGAGCGGCCGATCTCAGCAGTCTGTGAGGCCCCCCACAGGATTCTCCAAGGATCCGGCGGCATCTTTGCCAGGCTCCCTCCGCCTGGCGCGCGCAGGGCGCATCACGGTATTGCTGAGAAACCTCCCGTTGAAGAACCTCCTCAGAAGAAGGGTGCTTGCGGCACTCGTTTTGGGAACCGCCATCCTCGGCGGCACGATCGTCTACGCCCAGGCGTCGAGGGTGACGACCTCATATCGAACAGCACTCGTCACCTACGGGACCATCACCCAGAGCATCGGCATGGCGGGCAACCTGACGCCCGTCACCGAGGCCGATCTCAACTTCGCCTCCGCGGGAACCGTCCAATCCGTGTACGTGCAGGTCGGCCAGCCCGTGACTGCGGGAGCCACTCTTGCCACGGTGGACTCCACGCTCCTTTCGGCCCAGCTGCTGCAGGCGCAGGCAACCCTGGCCAGCGCTCAGGCCAAGCTGGTGCAGGACAGGGCGGGGGCGACCGCACAGAGCCTCACCTCGGCCCAGAACTCGGTGGGCTCCGCACAGGTCGCCGTGAGCAACGCACAGACCAGCTTGGCCGACACGCAGGCGATCAACGCACAGTCGGTCGCGGCGGCCCAGACACCGGTGACCGCCGCGCAGGACAAGCTCACGGCCGACCAGGCAACCTATCAGCCGACGATCAATCTGGACACCACGACCCTGGCTACAGACACCACGGCAATGCAATTGGCCTGCACTCCGGATCCCACAACGGCGACTTGCATCGCCGATACCGCGACGGTTAACTCAGATAAGACCAAGCTGGCGACTGACGAGCAGCCGATCGTTGCGGACCAGGCGGCGCTCGCCAGCGCGCAGAGCTCCCTCGCCGCGGCGACCGCGAAAGCTCAGCAGAGCAACGACCAGGCGGCGGCCACGCTTGCCTCGATGCAGCAGCAGTACTCGGCGGCCAGGAACTCACTGGCCGCGCTCCAGACGAGCACGTCACCCCAGACCATCCAGATGGACGACGCCCAGATCCAGATCGACCAGGTGAACGTCAACTCTGTGCAGCATCAGCTCGACGGCGCAACCCTGACCGCGCCGATCCCCGGCATCGTGTCCCAGGTGAACATCAAGGCCGGACAGTCGGTCTCCGGCGGCGGAACGACGTA
>JBGQGS010000200.1:0-3641 GCA_041497555.1 Candidatus Dormibacteraceae bacterium
CCTCGCCCAGTACACCTTCACCGGCTATGACGCGTCCGCGCACATGACCGAGGAGACACACAACGCCGCCATCGCCGGGCCGCGTGGCATCGTCTGGTCGATCGTCATCTCCCTCATCGCCGGATGGATACTGCTGATCGGTGTCACCGGCGCGATCCAGGACTATGAAGCCGAGCGGACCGCGGTCACACCCGCCGCCCAGATCTTCATCGACGCGGTCGGCCACGACATGGGCCTGTTCTTGCTCTTCATCGTCGTGGGGGCGCAGTTCTACTGCGGCATGTCATCGGTCACCGCCAACTCGCGCATGATCTACGCCTTCTCGCGCGACGGCGCGGTGCCGGGCTCCCAGTTCTGGCACAAGATCAACCCGCGCACTCGCACTCCGACCAACTCCATCTGGTTCGCGGCGGTCGGCGCCTTCATCCTCGGTCTGCCCTACCTATACAGCCCCGTCGCCTACTTTGCCGTGACGTCGATTGCGGTGATCGGGCTGTACATCGCCTACGGCATCCCGATCCTTCTGCGCCTCCTGGCCGGCGAGCGGTTTCAGCGCGGTCCGTGGCACCTGGGTCGTTGGAGCTACGTGGTCGGCTGGATCGCGGTGATCTGGATCGCATTCATCGCCATCCTGTTCGTTCTGCCTCAGGCCGCGCCTGGCAACACCGCCACCACCTTCAACTACGCACCGGTGGCGGTCGGGGTAGTGTTGCTTTACTCAGGAGGCTACTGGTTCCTATCCGCCAAGAACTGGTTCAAGGGGCCGAAGGTTCAAGGGACTCCGGAAGAGCTTGCCAAGATCGAAGCCGAACTCGCTGCGGTCGGGTAGTCCGACCGCGGACGCGAACCACCGTCCGAAGATCGGGATCACCGTCCACCCGCGGCGGGGCCTGGAGTACTACGGGACCTACCGCCGCGCGGTGACGGCCGCGGGCGCCGAAGCGGTGGACCTCGTCCCGGGCACCAGGGCGCTCCCGGACGTCGACGGGCTCCTTCTGCCTGGAGGCTGGGACGTGGACCCGTCCTTCTACGGAGAGCGGCGGGACGAGAAGGTCGGTGACACCGACCCCGAGCTCGATGAGACCGAGCTCGAGTTGTTTCGCCAGGCGCGGGAACGAAAGATCCCGGTGCTCGGGATCTGCCGCGGCCAGCAGGTCATCAACGTCGCCATGGGCGGTTCGCTGGTGCAGCATCTGGAGGACCACGACGTCCGCGCGCTCGGTCGCAGCCATCTGGCTCACACGATCGAGATCGATCCATCGTCGGAGCTGGGACGGGCGGCTGGCGAGCACAGGGTCCGCGTCAACAGCCTGCACCACCAGGCCATCAAGAAGCTTGCTCAAGGGTTGCAGCAGACCGCGAGCGGCGAGGACGGGACCGTGGAAGGCGTCGAGTCTGACGACGGTCTCATCGTCGCGGTGCAGTGCCACCCGGAGGAGCTCACGGGCGACCTGCCGTGGGCGCGCAATCTCTTCGAGCGGTTCGTGGCCCGGGCGCGCGGCCTCCGTCCAAAGAGCTAAGCCTTGTTGACCAAGGAGCACCTGGCGCACGCAGTTGCAGGCGGGGACATCGACACTGTTGTCGTCGCGTTCACCGACATGCAGGGACGCCTCATGGGCAAGCGCGTGGACGCCGAGTATTTCGTCGAGACGTCATTCGAAGGTGAGTCGACCGAGGGCTGCAACTACCTGCTTGCGCTGGACATGGAGATGGACCCGGTGCCGGGCTACCAGATGGCCAACTGGGAGCAGGGCTATGGCGACTTCGACCTCGTGCCCGACTTCGCAACCCTGCGAATCATCCCCTGGCTCGAGGCGACGGTCATGGTGCTTTGCGATGTCGCGTGGCACGACGGCAAGCCGGTGCGGCCATCACCGCGCCAGGTCTTGCGCGCCCAGATCGAGCGCGCCCGCAAGCTCGGCTTCGAGCCCATGTTCGGCTCGGAGCTCGAGTTCTACCTCCTCAAGGAGACGTTCGCCGAAGCGCACGCCAAGCACTACATCGACCTGACCCCTTCGGTCCCGTACATCCTCGACTACCACATCCTCGCCACGACCTACGACGAGCCGTTCATCCGCGCCGTGCGCAAGGGCATGAAGGCGGCCGGCATCCAGGTCGAGAGCTCGAAGGGAGAAGCATGGCCGGGACAGCAGGAGATCAACTTCCGTTTCTCCGACGCGCTGACCATGGCGGACAACCACGTGATCTACAAGAACGGCGTGAAGGAGATGGCGCATCAGCACGGCTGCTCGGTGACCTTCATGGCCAAGCCCGACCACCGCTGGATCGGGAGCTCGTGCCACATCCATTCGAGCCTCTGGAAGGACGGGCGCAACGTCTTCGACGGTGAGTCGGAAACCTTCCAGAATTACCTCGCCGGCCACATCGCCCACGCGTCGGAGCTGGCGATCTTTCTTGCTCCCACCATCAACTCGTACAAGCGCTACGCAGCCGGCAGCTGGGCGCCGACGACGCTCGCCTGGGGCCATGACAACCGGACCTGCGGGTTTCGGATCGTCGGCCACGGCCAGCACCTGAGGGCCGAGTCGCGCATACCAGGCGCCGACGCCAATCCGTACCTCGCCTTTGCCGCCTTGCTGGCGGCGGGCCTGCACGGGATCGAAAAGAAGCTGCAGCTTCCGCCGGAGTTCAAGGGCAACGCCTACGAATCCGACGTGCAGCGATTTCCCCACGCGCTGCGCGACGCGATCGGGGAGCTGGAGCGTGGAAAGATGGCAAGGGAGGCGTTCGGCGAAGACGTCATCGACCACTACTTGAACTACGCTCGAACCGAACAGGCGCTCTTCGACAAGGTCGTGACCGACTACGAACGCGCACGGCTCTTCGAGCGCGGATGAGTATGGAGGCAATGTATGGGAAGGCTTGATGGCAAGGTCGCGGTGATCACGGGCGCGGCGGGCGGCATCGGCCGCGAGGCAGCGCTGCTCTTCTCGTCGGAAGGAGCGCGAGTATGCGTCGCCGACGTCGGTCGAGAGGCGGGCGAGAAGACCGCCTCCGAGTGCAGGGACGCGTTCTTCTTCCAGGCCGACGTGAGCGAGCCCAAGAGCGTGCAGGCGATGTATGACGCGACCGCGAAGCGCTACGGGCGAATCGATGTGCTCTACAACAACGCGGGCATCATGCCGGCGGACGACGACTCCATCCTCACAACCGAGCCTGAAGCCTGGGACCGCGTCCAGGCGGTGAACGCCAAAGGCGTCTATCTCTGTTGCAAGTACGGCATCCCGCACCTGCTCAGGGCTGGTGGGGGCTCGGTGATCAACGTCGCCTCCTTCGTTGCGCTGATGGGAGCTGCGACGTCCCAGATCGCATACACGGCCTCGAAGGGCGCGGTGCTGTCGATGAGCCGTGAGCTCGCGGTGCAGTTCGCAAGGCAGGGCGTTCGCGTCAACGCGTTGTGCCCGGGCCCGGTGGAGACTCCACTGCTGATGCGGCTTTTCTCCGAGACGCCTGGCGCGTACGAGCGGCGCCGCGTGCATCTGCCGATGGGCCGGCTCGCCAAAGCTCGCGAGATCGCCAACGCCGCGCTGTTTCTCGCCAGCGACGAGTCGAGCTACGTCAACGGCTCGACGTTCCTCGTCGACGGCGGCATCACGGCCGCGTACGTGACTCCGGAGTAG
>JBGQGS010000201.1:0-3606 GCA_041497555.1 Candidatus Dormibacteraceae bacterium
CGAGCGCATGCTCGAGCAGTCCCCGCCGGCGCTCATCGCCGTGGTCGACAAGGAGCAAGCGAAGCTGTTCGCCGCGGTCCTCGGCGACGTCTACCCACTCGAGCAGCTCAAAGGCAATGACATCAAGCATCACAAGGCGGGAGGCTCATCGGCATTGAGCAACCAGCGCAAGGCCGACAACCGGACGAGGGCAAACCTCGAACGGGTGGTCGAAACCATCGAGAAGCGGATGCAGTCAGGCGCTTTCAAGCGGCTCTTCGTGGCCGGACCGGAAGAAGCGCGTGCAGAGCTCGAACACCTGCTGCCCTTGCCGCTCAAGCGAACGCTCGCCGGGCACCTTTCCGCTTCGCTGACCTCAGGCGATCTGCAGCACCACCTGCGCGAACAGCTCCAAGCGGCGGCGAAAACCTAGCTGGCGACCCGCATGCTCTTCGCTAGAAATCCCAGCACTGTCTGCTGGTATTCCGCGTTTGCCGTGTCGTAAGCGCCCACGTGACCCGCCCCGTGCACGACCAGCAGCTGCTTGGGACCGGGCGCCGCGTCGAAGATGGCGAGGCCCTCGGCCGGAGGGACGATGGTGTCCGCCGTGCCGATGATCGCGAGCAGAGGCTTGTGCAGCTGGGCGGCCAGGCCCGCCGGTCGCACGTTCCAAAGCGACGTGCCGAGGTCCAGAGCGCCGAAAGCCACCAGCGGCGCCGCCCACGGTAGGTTCGGCAGCCGGGTCACCTCTGTGAACCGTGCGAGGAACACGTCGCCGACCGAGCTGAACCCGCTGTCTTCGATGACCGCCGTGACGTCGGGGTTGGTGGCCGCCTCTTCGACGGAGATGGAAGCGCCGAGCGAGTAGCCGAACAGGGCGATCGGCCCAGGATCCAGGGCACGAGCTTCCGCCACCGCCGCTCGAGCATCCTCCGGTTCTCGATACCCCATCGTCGTGCCGTTTCCATCCGACTGACCGTGGCCGCGCAAATCGAAGACGAGCAGGTTGTAGCCCGCCTCGTGGAGGTAACCGGCCTTGTTGAGCGGCTCCTCCCGGTTGTTGGACAGGCCATGGATCATGACGATGGTCTCGTGTTGGGTGCCCGGGATCCACCAGCCGCGTAGCGTGAGGCCGTCTCGGGTCTTGAAGCTGACATCGGTGTAGACCATGCCGCGCGCGGTGGGAGTGGGGCCTAGAGCTCTGCGCTCCGGGTGCAGCGTCGCGCGCTCGGCGACAAAGCTGGCCGCCAGCCAACCCACCAGGAGGAGGGCGAGAAGGCGCAGCCCGAGCCGGGCGGAGAAGCGGGGAAGGGTGAAGGCGCGTGCCCGGTGCGCGCGCGGGAGGGCCTGGGTAGCGACGGCTGAGATGTTACGACGGGCTTTCGCCCGCCGTGGGTAGGGTCATCGGCCCCTTACCGCCGGTGGGTCCGCCGGCCAGATTGAGATTCATGGTCGCCGCAGCCACGGGACGCATGTACTGGATCGACGCCCTGAAGGCGGTGATCGTCATAGGCATCGCCCTCTTCCACGTATGCCTGGTCTTCTCGCCGGGGTCGTGGGTGGTCAACAACGCCCAGCGAAGCACCATCTTGGGCGGCTTTGCAGCTTTCACCTTCCAGTGGGGGATCGCCCTCATGTTCTTGCTCGCGGGAGCGGCGACCTGGTTCGGGCTCCGTTCGCGCGGAGCTCGTAAATTCGCCTCGTCGCGGGTCCTCCGGCTCGGAGTACCGCTCGTTCTGGGGATCGCGATCCTGTCGCCCTTGCAGAATTACGTGGAGTACAACCGTCCTCTGGAGCTGGGAGGCCTGCTCCGGAACTACGTGACCTTCTGGGGTTCCATCCCGATCACCTGGAGCCCGGCATCGGCGTACGGCTACCTCTATCACCTCTGGTTCCTGAGCCACCTCCTGGCGATCTCGCTGGTGACGTTGCCGATCGCGGTTTGGCTGCGCTCACGGGCGGGACGCGGGCTGATCGAGCGGCTCGTGCTGATCGCCGCCGCGCCGGGAGGCCTGCTGCTGCTCGGCGCGTTGCCCCTTGCTGTGGTGCAGATGGCGCTCAATGCTCGTTTCCCCTCGTACCAGGACTGGTCCGACATCGCCGCCTGGTCGGTCCTCTACCTGATCGGATTCATACTCATCTCGGATCCCCGGTTCACCGAGGCCCTGCGACGCCGAGGTGGCGACGCCCTGCTCGGCGCCGCGGCTGCGTCGGTCTTGAACGGCATCTTCTTCTTGAGCGGAGCCCTGCCGGGCGACGCGCATCCTGAGTACAGCCCCGGCTATCTCGCCAATGAGGCTCTACGGAGCCTCAACACGTGGGTGTGGGTGATGTTCTTCCTCTACCTCGGTGCGAGGTGGTTGAACAGCGACAACCCGCTGACCCGATGGGGCGCGGACATGCCGATGCCGTTCTACGTGCTGAGCCACCCGGTCATCGTCGTCCTCGCGGCTTACGTGGTCGGTTGGGACATTGGTCTGTGGCCGAAGTTCATCGCCATCACAGTGGCTTCGATCGGGCTCACTGTGGTGCTCTGCGAAGGTGTCCGCCGCAGCCGCGCGCTGCGTGTTGTGTTCGGGCTGAGCGCGGTGGCCAGGCCACGCAATACCGGGGGGCCGATGGTCCCTTGGAGAGCCAGCCTCCGGCCCCTGTGACCGCGTGCGCGCGGGCGCAATCCTTACCCATGTGAAGACGGGTGTACTGCTGACGTTGGTCCTCCTGCTGGTGGCCTGCGGTTCGGCAACCGGCGGCAGCTCGCAGGTGACGCCCACGCCCAGTCCGATCGCCTCGCCGACACCTTCCCCCACACCGTCACCGAGTCCCTCGCCCAGCCCGTCCCCGATCGCATCGCCCTCGCCAAGTCCCGCACCGGCATGTCTGCCGCTGCAGGGAGGGACTTCATCCAGGGCGACGATCTCAGACGTTCGCGTCGGCTCGCATCCAGGCTATGACCGGCTGGTGGTCGAGTTCACAGGCGGGATGCCGGCCTACAAGCTCGTCGCCCAGGACCCCTCAACCTTTGTCGGCCCGTTCAGCGGCCTCCCCGTCAGCGTCGCCGGCAACGCGGGGATTCACCTCTTCATCTACAACATGGACATACCGCCGACCTATCAGCACGGCGCCAACCAGCTTCCGGGCTACAGCGTCCTGAAGCAGGTCGTGCTCATGGCTGATTTCGAGGGCCAGGCCGATATCGCCATCGGGCTCGACCGCCAGGTCTGCCCAACGATCTCGATCTTCAGCAACCCCACACGGCTGGTCATCGACTTCCCGACCCAGTAAGCCCTTGCCCATCGCGAACTGGCCCACGCGCCGCGATCCGTTACCCGTTAAATGGGCTTCATGACGGCTCAAGCCGCAAGTGGCTCACCACCAGCGCTGGCAGGAATCGGCCTCATCGAAGCCGCCCGGCTGCCCGCCGCCGACGTTCTCTCCCGGCTGGAGAGCTCCGAATCCGGCCTTGCGGCCCAGATGGCGGCAACCAGGCTTCGCCTCTTCGGCCCCAACGCCATCCGGAGTCACGGGGCGCGGCCGCTTGCGATTCTCGGGCGTCAGCTGCGCAACCCGTTGTTGATCCTGTTGGCAGCCGCCACGATCACCTCGCTCCTCGTCGGCCAGAAGACCGAC
>JBGQGS010000202.1:0-3600 GCA_041497555.1 Candidatus Dormibacteraceae bacterium
CTTCTCCTCGAGGCCCGCCATCGCAATCGCCTTCGAGGTCGGAAGCGGAGCAGGGTAGTACGACCCGAAGAGTGAGACGATCTCCTGCACCTTCAACATTCCAGGCACTCCTGACTCCTGCAGCATCACCCCGATCCGGCTTCGTGCTTTGAGGTCTCTGGGGTTCAATCCGAAAAGGCGCGCGGTGCCGCTTGTCGGTTTGCGGGTGCCGAGCATCAGGCTGATCGAAGTCGTCTTGCCGGCGCCGTTGGGTCCGAGCATGGCGACGACCTCACCCGGCGCGATGGTCACGCTGACATGCTGGAGCGCCTGGACCTCGCCGTAGCGCTTGGAGGCATCGACGAGCTCGACTACGGGCGCACTCACGGACCAGGACATGCGGCTGGCATCTTTGGCGGCATGTCCAAAAGGCTACCGGCTTAGGCTTGTGCGGTGGCCACGATCTTCACGATGATCATCGAGGGCAAACTGCCAGCGCGGTTCGTGTGGAAGGACGATTCGTGCGTCGTCTTTCTATCCATCCGCCCGCTTCGCCCAGGCCACGCGCTCGTCGTGCCGCGACGCGAGGTCGACCATTGGCTCGACCTCGATGTTGGGCTGCTGGCGCACCTGGCTGAGACGGCGCAGGCCGTGGGCAAGGCGCAGATGGCGGGCTTCAAGCCGGAACGGATCGGAGTGATGCTCGCCGGCCTGGAGGTGCCTCACTGCCATCTCCACGTGGTGCCGATCCGCGGTCTCCACGATCTCGACTTTGGCAACCAGGATCCCGACCCCGATCCCGCGATGATGGATGATGCCGCGGAAACCATCCGGCGTGAGCTGCGCAACCTCGGCTGCGCCCAGGTCAGCGACTAGGAAAGCAGGCCGAAACCTTCGGCTAGAGGCCCCGCATGGGCGCCGAAGATCAGCCGAAGCCTTTCCGGAAGCGCCTTTTAGCTCAGCAAGAGCTCCAGCTGGTCGACGTGCATCTCGAGGTGGTTGACGAGTGGGAGGCGAGCGACCTCCATCGCGCTCAACATCTCGCCGTTCTCGAGCCTGGCCTGCCGTCGCAATGCCGTCGGTTCCAGAGTGCGAAGGAGCTTGACGGTGCGCGCCTGGTCGGCGAGGGCCATGGGCAGGAGCTCGGCCGGTTCGATCTGAGCCATCTGATCACCGACGACGTCGCGCAGGTTGACGTTTTCGAGAAGGTCGAGCTCGGTCATCTGGCCGCTCGAGATCTTATGCACCAGGACGCCATAGAACTTGGACAGGACGGCGATATGAGCGAGCACCTCATGCTCCGACCATTCGGTTTCACCACGACCCGCCTTGATCCGAGGAGCCAGCTCAGCCAGCCGCGCCGACGCTTTCTCGAGCCTGTCAGCAAGGACGTATCGATCGTGGTCGAGCATTCCATCGAGGAACTGCTCGACGTCGGCGCGAGTGAAAGCCGTGCTCTCGATCTTCATGCGTCCATCAATCTAGTGGACAATCGAAGCATGTGCTACTCAGACGATGCTCGACCGCCCCTTCCCCCAATCAGCGGTGCCGCGGCCGACCAGGGTGACCTGGTCCTGACCTCCTCCGACGGCACGAAGTTCGCGGCCTACTTCGCCCGGGCCGAAAAGCCGACAGGAGCCGGCATGGTTGTGATGCCCGACGTCCGCGGGCTCCATCATTTCTATAAGGAGTTGGCGCAGCGTTTCGCTGAGGCGGGGATCGACGCGGTGGCGATCGATTACTTCGGGCGAACCGCCGGCCTCGGCGATCGCGGCGAAGGCTTTGAGTTCATGCCACACGTGGAGAAGACGACGCCGGACAGCATCCGGCAGGACGTCGCGGCCGCCATTGCCTACCTGAAGTCAAAGGACGGCGGAGCGGTCAAGTCAGTGTTCACCGTGGGTTTCTGCTTCGGGGGCTCCAGCTCCTGGAACCAGTCCGCCGGCGGCCACGGTCTCAACGGCGCAATCGGCTTTTACGGCCGGCCAGAACGGACTGAACCCTTCATCTCAAAGCTGAAGAGTCCGCTGCTGATGCTGATCGCCGGCGCGGATTTCACGCCGCAAGAAGCGTTCCACGCGTTCGACAAGCAGCTCACCAAGGCGAAGGTGCAGCACGAGATGCACATCTATGAGGGAGCACCCCACAGCTTCTTCGACCGCACTTTCGACCAATGGAAGGACGCTTGCGACGACGCCTGGCGCCGGATGCTCGCCTTTATCAAGCTGCACAGCTGACCAAGAATGAGAGGGAACCTCTGGCGCTTCCCTCCTATCGGCGGCTCGACTTGGGGTCCTAAGACTGGCGCCGCCGTATAGTTGAAGCCATGGCTAATCTGGCCATCAAGTCCCAAGTCGCTAGGCCACCCAAAACCGCCCCCACGCTGCCCGATGCGCTGATCGCGGAACTGGAGCACCGCCGCTCGGGCATGGCCCGCCACATGGCCCGTGCCGTGGTGAGCCTCGTGCGCTGGGACGACTCGACGGGAGTACCTCCCCAGCGCTCGGCGATCGCCCGCGCGTGCGAGGCCGGCCTGGACCTATTCCTGGCCACCGCTCAGGAAGCGCGCCCCGCGACCAATGAAGAGTTGCGCCGCGTCGCACAGCTCGGCATCCTCCAGGCGCGCAGCAGCCAGTCGGTCGAGCCTATCCTCGCCGCGTATCGCATCGCGGCGCGAGTCGCTTGGGACGAGATCCTGCGCGCGTGGCGGGGACACCCGGAGGCGACGCCCGAGGCGATCATGGTTACCGCTAACTACGTGTTCGCCGCGCTCGACCAGGTCGCCGCCGAGGTGACAAAGACCTACCTTCACGCGCGCGAGCAGCACATGCAGCGCGGGACGCGGGCGCATGCGCGCCTCTTCCACGCCCTGATCAGCGACAACTTCGACTCAGAGCTCGAGCTGCAGAAGCAGGCGCTGGCACTCAACATGCCGATCGTTCCAACCGGCTACGTGGTGGCGGTGTGCAAGCTCATCGTCGGCACCCGCGATGGTGAGCGGGGCGGGCAGGCGCTGGCCGAGGTCGCCACCTCGCTGGAGGTGCCTCGCGGCGCGATCCACCACGCGACTGACCCGAGCACGCTGGTCGTGCTGTGGCCCGCCGAATCGGTGGCGAACGTCGACGCCGCGAGCCAGTTTGTGACCCAGCTCCAGGAGGAGGCGGTGAAGCGCTCAGGTCTGGTGCGGGCTCGAGTGCGTGCGGGGATCGGCGGGTACCACCCAGGCCTGCGGGGCATCTCGCGTTCTTACCTCGAGGCGCAGCAGGCGATCGAGGCCGGCCGCAAGCTGCGTCCTGAAGGTGTGATTCACCGACACGACGAGCTGATCCCTCACCTCGTGCTGACCCAGAACCCACGCCTCGCGGAGCGTTTTGTCGCTCACAGCCTCGGCCCCCTGATGGATCCCAAGGTGCGCAACCGCGGACAGCTCCTGGAAACGCTGGAGGCATACCTCGTTCGAGGGTCGGTCAAAGACGCAGCGGCCGCTCTTGGACTGCACCGTCATACCGTCCTTTACCGCCTCGACAAGCTGCGAGAGGTTCTCGGCGGCGAGCTGGAGGTGCCGGCGACCCGGCTGCGGCTGCAGTTCGCGCTGGAGATCCGCAAGCTGCTCTGAGGTGC
>JBGQGS010000203.1:0-3564 GCA_041497555.1 Candidatus Dormibacteraceae bacterium
GACCTATCCGGCGATCCCGGCTCCGACCTTCCCGCCGCCAAGCCCTCCGGCCGCTCCCGCGCCTCCGCCCCCCGCGCCAGAACCGCGCCCGAGCTCGGTGCCGACGTGGTCGGAAGCCCCGCCCCGGACCCCCGCGCCGTTCGAGGCGCCCGCCGTGCCTCCGGCGGTGACTCCACCCGCTCCGTCTCCCCTGACGACCACCCCACCGGCGCCCGCCCGCGAGACGTTCCCGCCGGCGCCTGCCCCTTTCACCCCTGCCCCATTCACCCCGCCGGTGAGTCGACCCCCGTTCGAGACCGCTGTGCCGACCCCCATAACCAGCACGAATCCACCCGCGCCTGCGCCGCCAGCACCGCCGCCGCCGGCGCCCGCCCCGGCGCAGCAGACGTGGACCCCTGTCGAAGCCCCGGCCTGGACTCCAGGGAAGGTTGACACGACGGCCGAGCCCCCGCCCTGGGTGCCTGGAGCGGTCGATGCGGCGGCAGCCACGGCGGCGGCGGCCTCCGTGGCGTCAACGCCTGCTCCCAGCCCTACATATGCGCCTGCTCCCGCTCCCCTTCGTGCCCCGGCACCCACCCCCGCACGCAAGCCCACCGTGGCGCGCAAGCCCGCCGGTGGGGGGTCTTCCGAGCGCCCCACGTGGCTGATTCCGGCGATCATCGCCGTGGTGCTGATCCTGCTGCTCGGAGTAGGCGGGGGGATCATCCTGGCCAACCGGGGCGGATCGTCCACTGGGGGCGGTACGGCCAACGCGTCTCCAAGCGCGAAGACATCGCCCAAGACATCCCCCAAGGCGAGCCCCACGCCGACGACCAAGGTGCCGCTGGCAGTGCCCAACTACGGACCCGCCGCCGCAGCGCCGATCACCAGCGTGATCATCTGCAGCGTTGCCACGCCGTGCAATATTTCCGGCAGCTCGCCGGAGACCGCCACCGCCTGCGACCTGAGCTCCTGCCGCGTGGAGGTGGGCATCTATTTCTCGGCGGCGCAGAGAGTTCCGGTTTCGTACGTCCTCAAGTTCTTTGATCGGTGCACCGGTACGACCACGGATCTGCCAGGACCGAACCCGTACACGCCACCGGGCTACTTGATCGTGATCCCCACGGACCACTGGGCGGTGACCCTGCCCAGCGGCGTGAAGTCGGCCGCGCTTGTCGCCGTGGCCCAGCAGCCCGCGGTGGCGGCCTCAGCTCCGCTGATGCTCGGCGTCGACAGCTGCGCCTGAAGCGGTAGTAGGCCAATACACAACAACCTGACGCGCCACGAGGCGCGGGAACGAGCTGAGCTCCTCTCGGTCCAGCACTACGACGTGCGGCTCGACTTCACGACCGGCGACGAGACCTTCGGATCCGACACCACCGTCACGTTTGCCTGCCGTAAGCCGGGGAGCGGCACCTTCATCGAGTTCGCCGGACCGGCGGTTCACGCCGCCGAGCTCAACGGGCGCGCGCTCTCAACGCGGCCCGGTGGCGGCAGGCTGCAGCTGGACGGGCTGGCCGCCGAGAACTTGCTGACCATCAAGGCGACCGGTTCCTATTCGCGCGATGGAACGGGCATCAGCTGGTTCCGCGACCCGGTGGACGGCCGCACGTATCTGCACAGCCAGTTCGCCGAGCACGTCACCTGCCTCGCCTACACATGCTTCGATCAGCCGGACCTCAAGGCGACGTTCGCCTTCAAGGTCAAGACACCGGAGGGATGGGTGGCCGTCTCGAACACCCCAGGCGTCCGTGGCCCGGACGGCGTCTGGACGTTTCCGACCACCAGCCTGCTGTCGACCTACGTCACAGCGGTCGTGGCCGGCGAGTACCACACCGTCCACCAGGACCACCGAGGCATCCCTCTCGGCCTTTACTGCCGGCACTCGCTGGCCAGGTATCTCGATCCGGACGAGATCTTCGAGCTCACGCGCCAGGGACTCGACTTCTTCGAACGGCGCTTCGGCCACCGATATCCGTTTGGCAAGTACGACCAGCTCTACGTTCCCGAATTCGCGTCGGGAGCCATGGAGAACGCGGGTTGTGTCACGCACAGCGAGCGGATGATCTTTCGCTCGAAGGTGACCGAGGCGGACCGCATGTACCGCGCCGAAACGATCCTGCACGAGATGGCGCACATGTGGTTCGGCGACCTCGTGACCATGAGGTGGTGGGACGACCTGTGGCTCAACGAGAGCTTCGCCGAGTACATGGGCTACCTTGCCGTCGCGGAGGCCACGCGGTTCAAGACGGCGTGGACCGAGTTCGCCGTCGCTACGAAAGAAGGCGCGCGCGCGCAGGACCAGCTGCCGACCACGCATCCGATCGTCGCCGACATCCCGGACGTCGAGGCGATCGCGCTCAACCTCGATAGGATCACCTACAACAAGGGCGCGGCGGCGCTCAAACAGCTGGTCGCATGGGTCGGAGATGAGGCTTTCTTCAAAGGCGTGGAGGCGTACTTCACCGCTCACGCGTATGGCAACACCGACCTCAACGACTTCCTCGACGCGCTGGAGCATGCATCGGGCCGCGACCTGAGGTCGTGGTCGCGCGCATGGCTCGAGGCAGCGGGCGTGAACACGATCGAGGCCGCGCTCGAGGTCGAGAGCGGGGTCGTCACCTCGGCAGAACTCAAACAGGCCGCGCCCGAAGCCCATCCGACCCTGAGGCCGCACCGCCTGCGCGTCGGATTGTTCGACCTGGTGGACGGGCACCTACAGCGACGCCGTGCCGTCGAGTTGGACATCGACGGTGGCAGCACTCCGGTCCCGCAGCTGGCCGGCGAGCGCGTGCCTGATCTGCTGCTCCCCAACGACGAGGACCTGACGTACTGCAAGGTCAGGCTCGACGAGCGCTCTCTCGCGACGCTGAAGCGTCATCTCCGAGACATCGATGATCCGCTCGCTCGTGCGCTCGCGTGGGGCGCGCTGTGGGACATGGCGCGGGACGCCGAGCTACGCGCCCGTGACTACATCGCACTCTCGCTGGACAACATTCAAGGCGAGACCGACGCTTCGACCCTGGAATCGCTGATCGCCAGGACCCAGGGCGCAATGGAAAGGTTCAGCGAACCCGCCCACCGCCCCGCGGCTCGCGCCTTGCTGGCCCAAGCGTCGAAAGAGCATTTCAAGCACTCACAACCCGGCGGAGACGTGCAGCTGCTGTGGGCGATCGCGTTCATCGACTCCGCCCGCCAACCCGGTGACGTGGACTGGGTGCGCGGGCTGCTCGAGGGCACGACCAAGCCTGATGGGCTTGCCATCGACGTCGACCTCCGGTGGAGGGCCGTCAACGCGCTGGCGACCATCGGAGCGGCGGACGAAGACCTGATCGCTCGCGAGCTCGAACGCGACCCGACTGACCAGGGTCAGAGGCAGGCGGCCGCGGCGCGCGCGGCCGGGCCGCTGGCGCCGGCGAAACAAGAAGCCTGGGAGGCGGTGATTCATGACGGGGCGCCGTCCCTGGCGATGAAGCGGGCGATCTCACAGGGCTTCCACCGCGTCGATCAGCAGGAGCTGCTCAGCGCGTTCATCCAGCCGTACTTCGACAGCCTCCTACCTGTGTGGGAGTCGCACGACTCCGA
>JBGQGS010000204.1:0-3520 GCA_041497555.1 Candidatus Dormibacteraceae bacterium
CGCCCGTCGGGCCGTGACGTCATCGTCGACTCAGTTTGAGGATCAGCGCGGTCCCTTCGTAAAAGATGTACAGCGGCACGAACATGATGAGTGGAGTCAGCGGGTCAGCGCCCGGCGTCAGGAAGTTCGACAACAGCCCCAGGCCCAGAAACCAGAACGGCCGGTTCTTGTAAAGCCAGCGCGAGCTGATGATGCGCAGCATCCCCAGCACGAACAGCACCACCGGGAGCTCGAACACGAGGCCGAACCCGATGACCATCGTGAGGATGAAGCCGACCAGCTCGCCGATGTCGGGGAGGTAGTTGACGTTTGGCGGTGACAGCCGGTTGAGGACGTTCAGGTAGAGGGGCAGCGCATAGAGCGCCGCAGCGACGCCCAGCATGAAGAAGAAGACGGTGGCTAAGATGAGCGGCAGGACGAAACGTCGCTCGTGCCGGTGCAGGCCCGGGCTGACAAACCACCATGCCTGCTGGATCACGACCGGCGCTGCGAGGACGAGTCCGATGTAGAGGGCCACCTTGATCTCGGTCAGCACACCGCCGGCTGGGTTGAGATAGATCCCGTGCCCCGCCCCGGTCCGGGAGACCAGCCATCCGACGATCTGGCCTGACACGAAGAACGCGGCGATCGTCGTGAGTGCCCAGGCGACGATGATCACGATCAGGGCCCTGCGCAGCGCCTCGAGATGCTCGATGACCGACATGCGCCGCTCCTCGACCGGTGCCGAGGTGCGAGGCCCGCGCTGGAGCACCCTGTCTAGGAGGGCCACCGGGTGAGCCTCAGCTCTTGGAGGAGGAGGTCGACTCTGTGCTCGCGGCTGCGGCGTCGCTCGAACTGACCGTCGGTGCGGCGGGTGGCGCAGCCGGCGTCGTCTGCACCGACGACGACACGCTCTCGCTCAGCTCCGAGGTCGCCTTGCGGAACTCGCGCATCGCCTTGCCGGCCGCAGAGCCGAGCTCCGGCAACCGTCCCGGACCGAAGATGATGAGCACGATCACGAGGATGGCGACGATCCACAGCGGGTGAATAGGCATTTGCGCCGATTATAAGCCTGAGCCTGTAGACAGCCGATCAGGCAACGATCAGCAACACTGCTTTAAGCCCTCACCCTGGCCCCCACCCCAAAGGAGGCGGGATTCAAGAAACCTTGATCGTGATCGAGGTGATCGTGTCGGTCCCCTGCAGGAGCTGCGCCTTGTCCATGCCGGAGATCACCGTTCCAAACCGGTTGTAGATCGCCGTCGGTCCGGGAACAGGCCACGCCGCCTTCTCGATGAAGAACTGGCTGCCGTTCACCGCGCCTCCAGGCACGCGCGCCATGCCCAGCGCACCCAGGCCCCAGTCCGGCGCCGTGTTGGGTTCTTCGGGCAGGCTGTAACCGGGACCGCCGCGCCCGTCGCCTCGCGGGTCGCCGCCCTGCACCACCCAGTCCTCGCTCTTCCAGAAGGTGAGCCCGTTGTAGTAGCCGTGGGTCGCCAGCACGATGAAGTTGTTCACCGTGATCGGTGCGATCTCTGGGTGCAGCCGGATCACGATCGACCCCTGCGTCGTGTTGACCGTCGCCTGGTAAGTGCTGTTCGCCGTGATGCAGATCGGTTGAGGACCGATGAACACGCGCGGTCCGATCTGGGTCGACGTCTTGCAGCCGCTGAGCCCCGCCGGCACCGGAGACTCGAGCGCCTTGTCCACGAGGAGGCCCGAACCGAGCACCGCCGCGATCAGGACGGCAACGATCAGAACCGGCGCCCAAGGCCGCCGGCGCCACGCTTCTTGAAGCTCAGTCTCGTCAGCCTCCACGGCCGCCGGCCTGCGCGGAGCGACCTTGGCCTTGGTCATTTCCGAGCCGCCGACTCGGCGATGGCCTGCACCAGTCCGTGGGTCGTGTACTCCCGCGCCACGATCGAAACGGTGAGGCCCAGCTTGCGCGCAGAGTCCGCGGTGACCGGGCCCATGCACGCGATTTCGGCGTCGCCGAGCACCGCGGGAAGGCGGTCCTCCGGAAATGCGCGGACGAAGTTGTACACGGTAGACGAGCTGGTGAACGTGATCACGTCGACGCCTTCGTTGTTGAAGAGTCGCAGCAGCGCGTCGCCCGCCTCAGGCGGGCACATGGCCTGGTAGACGGGAAGGATCTCGACTTCGGCACCGCGGTTGGCAAGCAGCGATGGTAGTGCGTCGCGCGCCACCTCCGCTCGCGGCACGAGCACGTGCATTCCCTGCATCTCCCAGCCCTCGAGCGCCTTGGCCAGCCCCTCCGCGGTGTACTCGGACGTGATGAGCTCCGGGCGGAGGCCATGCCCCTCGAGCGATTCAGCAGTCTCGTGGCCGATCGCGCAGAGCTTCGAACCATGCAGCGCCCGCGCGTCGGCGCCCGACGCCAGCAGCATCTGGAAGAAGATGTTGACCGCGTTGGCCGACGCGAAGATGACCAGGGCAGTCCGCTCGAGATGCGAGATCGCCTTGCGCACCCGGTCGTCGATCGGCATGGGCTGGATCTGGATGGTCGGAATCTCGACCACCGAAGCGCCCAGGTCCACAAGCTCTCGCCGGAATGGGTCGACCTGGTGCCTGGCCCTCGTGATGAGGACGCGCCGACCGTGCAGGGGCCGCTTCGACATGGTGTCGAGCCGCTCGGCAAGGTCCACGCCGGGTCCCAGCACGAGGAGAGCGTCGCCGCGCAATCCATAGGTGCTGGCCTTGCGTGCCAGCTCGCCCAGGGGGGCGCTCACCCTGTGCTGCCCGGACTGGCCGGGATTGAGGATCAGAGCCGCAGGCGTATCAGAGGCCCGCCCATCGGCCATCAGCGCGGAGATCCCTGACTCCCACCAACCCGACGCCAGCCTCAACACGACCGTTTCCGCGCCCTTGACCAGCCCAAAGCCGATCGACGCCGATCGCCCTTCGATGGTGAGCGGGATGCCGCTCATCACCGGCGCGGCGAGCTCCACGATGAGCCCGGGCACAGCTTCGAAGTCCACGCCCGCCCGCTCGAGCTTCTCCGCGACCTCGCTGCCATTGGAGAACGCGTATGGGTTGCCGGGAAAGAGCACCGTGACCCTTCGGCCCGCGCGCGCCAGGCGCACGACCTCTTCGGTCGACAGGAGCGGCGCAATGTCGGCATTCGCGGCCGCCAGGTGCAGAAGTCCAACGCCACAGCCATCGCTGTGGCGGATCACGTCAGCGTCCTTGATCGCTTCGACTGCCTGGACGGTCGCCAAGCCTGGATGTCCTGGTCCGACACCCACGAGCTTGACCTTGCTCATGTATCCATCCCCACCCGGGACACGCTGACAGGTTAGAGCTTTCGGGAAACCACGTAGCCGGTCAGCGCGGCCAAGGCATCGCGGGCGTCTCCCGCGGCGACGGCATCGAGCTGCCGGCCCGCGGCTGATGCGAATTCTTGGGCGTGATCGAGCGCGAGCTGCGGAGCTTTGCTCTCACGCACGGAAGTAACGACCTCGCGCGCCTCCTCGGTGCTGAGCTTGCGACCGTCCTGCAGGACTTTCTCGAGCCGGTTGGC
>JBGQGS010000205.1:0-3433 GCA_041497555.1 Candidatus Dormibacteraceae bacterium
CAAATATCTGCCGTTCGACCGGACCACGCGAGTCCCCCCGGGTACCACTTTGTTCAGCGCCGCGCACTGGATCGGGCTGCCCATCGATTCGACCTGCGGCGGCCGTGGCACGTGCGGGAAGTGCAAGGTCCGCGTCGTCGAGGGCCGGCAGGACGCCGAAACTGCCGACCACCGATTGCTTCGCGCGGCCGAGATTGCCGACGGCTGGCGGCTCTCCTGCCAGGCGCGCATCTACGAGGACATGACCTGCGAGGTACCGCAGCTGCTGCGCGTGCCGAAGGCGGCGACGATGGGGCTCGGCCGCCTCGTCATCCTCGACCCGAACGTGCGCAAGGTGTATCTCGAGCTTGCCGAGCCGACGCTCGAGGACCAGCGCAGCGACGTGATGCGGCTCAAGGACGCGTTGACCGAAGAAGGCCACGACATGGAGGCGGGCGTCCCTGTGATGCGCACGATTCCGGGCGCGCTCCGCGATTCGGGCTTCAAGGTGACGGCCGTACTGGCCGGTGAGCAGCTGGTCGCCCTCGAGCCGGGCGACACCACGGACGTGTGCTTTGGCGTCGCCTTCGACGTTGGCACGACGACCCTTGTCGGAACGCTGATGAACCTTCGCACCGGCATGGCGGCGGGCGTGCTGTCCACGCTCAACGGCCAGGCTCCGTTCGGGGCGGACGTGATCTCGCGCGTCAGCCACGGGATGAACGGCCCCGATTCGGTCCTGGAGCTGCAGTCAGCCGTCGTGACGACGATGAACAGCATCCTCACCGACCTCTACCAGCAGACCGGCGTCTCGCCGGACCGCACGTATGAAGCGGTGGTCGTCGGAAACGCGACCATGCTGCACCTGCTTTTCGGCATCGACCCGAGCCCGCTCGCCGTGATGCCTTTCACCCCGGCCTTCATGGAGCCGCTTGTGGTCGCCGCGCGCGAGGTTGGGCTCAACATCCATCCCAACGGATACATCCAGACCCTCCCGGCGCTCGGAGCCTATGTCGGGGCGGACATCGTCGCCGGGGTGCTCGCGACGAGCGTCGTGCGTGAGGACAAGCTGCGCGTTTTCGTCGACGTCGGCACCAACGGCGAGATCGTCCTCGGCAGCGCGGAGCGAGCCCTGGCCACAGCGGCGCCGGCGGGCCCCGCGTTCGAGGGCAGCCAGATCCGCTGCGGCATGCGGGCGACCGACGGCGCAATCGAAGGCGTGCAGCTGGGCGACGGCGTCGAGCTGCAGGTCATCGGCGGCGACATACCAGCCACGGGCATCTGCGGCTCGGGGCTGGTCGATGCCGTCGCGCAGCTCCTGCTCGTGGGCCTGCTCGACCATTCGGGTCGCATGAAAACTGCCGAAGACGTGCCCGGTCATCCCCTGCGCGACCGGCTGATCGACGTGGACGGCGTGCGCGCATTCTTGCTCGCCGACGGCGTCTATCTCACGCAGAAGGACATCCGCGAGCTGCAGTTCGCCAAGGGTTCGATTGCGACGGGCATCAAGGTGCTGATGGACATCCTCGGGGTCGAGACCAAGGACCTGGACGAGGTGCTGCTCGGCGGCTCGTTTGGCTCTTACCTGAATCCCGAGAGCGCCAAGATCATCGGGCTGGTTCCACCGGTGGATGTTGACCGGATCATCGCCGTCGGCAACTCTGCGGGGGAGGGGGCGAAGATCGCGCTGCTCTCCTATCGCGAGCGGCAGGTCGCCTTCGAGCTGCCTTCGCGCATCGAGTACGTCGAGCTGTCGGGCAGGGCGGACTTCAACGACGCGTTCGTCTCGGTGCTCGGCTTTCCTAACCTGGAACTGGTCGGATGAGTGCCGCCACAGCGTTAGTGATGTGCGGCGCGCTTGGAAAGGAAGTGAAAGAGATCGTTGACCGGCGTGGCTGGGACGTGGACATCTATGGGGTGTCGGCGCTGCTTCACCTGTATCCGTCGCGCATCGTCGACGAGCTGCGCGTGAAGCTGCACGACCTGCGGCCGCGCTACGAAAAGCTGGTCGTCGTGTACGGCGACTGCGGCACGACCGGGAAGCTCGAGCCGCTGCTCGAGGAGGTCGGCGCGTCGCGCCTGCGCGGTCCGCACTGTTACGAGATGTTCGCCGGCGAGGAACGGTTCCGGCGGGCCTCGGAGGAAAAGCCCGGAACTTTCTTTTTGACCGACTGGCTGGTGCGCAACTTCGACCGGGCTGTGATTCGAGGTCTTGGGCTCGACCGCGACCCGGAGCTCAAAGCGATGGTGTTCGGGAACTACGAGGCGCTGATGTACTTGAGGCAGGTGCCCAATCCAAGGTTGGCGGAAAAGGCAAATCAGATTGCGGCGTACCTGGACCTTCCGCTGGAGATCGTTGATGTCGGGCTCGGCGAGCTGGAGGATCGACTGGCGGAACTGGTTGAACCGCCCCCCACCCCAGCCCTCCCCCTGGCGGGGGAGGGTGCCAGCTAGTGGCTCAGTTCCAGGTCTTGTTTTGGAAGCACATTCCCTCGCAGGTGATGGCGTGGGAGGGTGAGGCGAAAGCCAAGCGCATGCTGCCCGACTACTTCCAGGCAGCGATCGACGCTTACGCGATGAAGGATGGTTCCACCGAGATGGACGCTTACCTCGAAGGCTGGCATCGCGGACCGGTCGAAGAGCGCGACGGAACGCCGGACGAGGTGATCGACGCGCTGGTGGAAGAGCTGACCGCGGCCAACCCGCGGTCCAAGCTCATGAGTCCTGAGGCCTGAGCGAGGCAGCCAGCCCGGTCGCTTTTCGCGCCAACTGCCTGGCCGCCGCCAAACGCGTATCGCCCGCCACGTCACCGACGTTGACCGCGATCAGCGTGAGCCCGGAATCCGCTGCCGCAGCGGCCAGCGTCGCAGCGACGACCGCGTCGGCGCGCAGGTTGGGGTTGCCATTGTTCGCCAGTTGGACCGCGAGCTCGACAACCTCGGCCGCGACCCGGGTCATCCGCAGCGGGACGTCGACCGTGCGAGCGTGAGCGGTCTCGACGTCTGTTTGTGAACGCACCGCGTCTACGAATGCGAGATAGGCCTGCGCGTCCTCCTCGATGAGCTCAAAACTCTCCACCCGCAGCGCGTTCGCGCGCTCGAGCGCGGCCGCGGCTCCGTCCCATTGCTTGCCGGAGAGTCTCGCCGACTTTTCAAGCAGCGCCGCAGCGGCGGCAACCACCGCGCCGCATGCTGAGCCGCTGGCCGGAGCGGGTTCCTTGGACGCGATCTTGTTCAGGAGGTAGTTGAGACGGGCCAGACTTGGATCTTCAGTCAGGACCGATTTCCTTTCTGCGCTTGGTCATGAATTCCTGCAACGCGTCGTCGACGCCCGGATCGATGCCCGGGTCGGGATACTCGGCGAGTACCTGCTTCCACTTCTCGGCCGCCACCACGTCCGCGGTGCGAGCGCCAAAGCGATTCCAGCGGTCGAAGTTTTCGGTCGACGAGATCCA
>JBGQGS010000206.1:0-3374 GCA_041497555.1 Candidatus Dormibacteraceae bacterium
GGCTTTCCGGTTGTGCTGGTAGATGGGCGCGGGCAGGTGTCCGCGGACATGGAATCGATCGGGCGGCGCCTGACCGATGAAGGCAGTCGGGTCATCAGGCTGCTCGATGGAATCGGCGAGCAGGGTGATTCGGAGTCGACCGTCAGGCTCGACTCGGGCTTGCCTGAGGAGCTGACCCCATTGACGCTTGCCGTGCTCGGGCAGCTGCTTGCGAACCGGGTCGCGCTCGCCCGTGGGATCGACCCCGACCGGCCGAGGGCCTCGAACAAGGTGACGCGCACCTGGTGAGCGCATGTCGCTGGCCGTTATCCCGCTAACGACATGACCAGGGTCGAGCGTTACGGACCAGGGGACGAGGCGAGCGACTTCGTGCCGGGCGACTTCATCTTGGCCCACCGGCACAATTTCATTGCGGGGCTCATCAGCCTGGCGCAGAAGCGGCGCTTCAAGGGCGCCGATGCCACCTATGCGCACTGGAGTCACTCCGCGGTGGTCGTCGAGCAGGACGGCGGGCTGGTCGAGGCGGAGGTCGTGGGCGTGCTGCTCAGCCCGGTCTCCAAGTACCGCGCGGACGAGTACCACCTGGTGCGCCTGGGTTCGGAGCTTTCCGCCGAAGGCAGGGCCCAGGCCGTCGCCTACGCAAGGGAACAGGTCGGCCAGGGATTTGGCTTTCTGGACATGTTGGGGGCCAGCCTTTACCTGCTGCTCGGATGGCCGCTGCGCCTGGTCCGTCGCAACCACCAGATCTGTTCCGGGCTCGTGGTGCGGTCGCTGCAAGCGGGAGGTATAGTGGCGCAGCTCGACCCGGCGCTGACCCTGCCGGCGGACCTCGCCAAGCTGTTCGACGCGCGGCCCTAAGCCGCTCTCTACGATGGGATTGCCATGGCGAGGTCGATCGACCGCGAGGCGGTGCAAGAGCTGGTCAAACAGGGCGCGCAGCTGGTCGAGGTGCTGCCTGCGGAGGAGTACGCGGAAGACCACCTTCCTGGCGCCGTGAACCATCCACTGCGGCAGCTGGACAAAGAGGCCGGTGAGATCGATCGCCGGCGCCCGGTGATCGTGTACTGCTGGGATGCCGCTTGAGACATGGCGCCCAGGGCCGCGTCGCGGCTCGAGAGCCTCGGGTTCGGCGAAGTCTATGAGTACACGGCGGGCAAGCTCGACTGGCTTGCGGCGGGGCTACCGACCGAAGGCGAAAACTCGAGCCGTCCCCGGGCGGGCGAGGCGTCGCGCAAGGACGTCGTCGTTAGTGGCCTGAAGGAGCGTCTAGGTGACGTCCGCACTCGCACGAACGAGGCCGGTTCGGACGTAGTTGTGGTCATCGACGAAGAGCGTGTCGTGCTCGGGCAGCTGAGGTCGGAACAGATGGGGATGGACCCGGACCTGCCGGTCGAGCAAGCGATGCGAGCTGGGCCCAGCACCTTCCGGACCTACGTCCCGATCAAGGAGATGGCCGACTTCCTGGTCGAGCACGACCTGGACAGCGTCCCGATCACGACATCGGATGGCAAGCTCGTCGGTGTGCTGTTCAAGTCGGACGCAACGCGGCTGGCGGCCAGCGCTGGCGCCGTAGCGCGGCGGATGATCATGCTTACGCGACCGGGATAGCTTCTGCGAGCTGTTCGTGAGAGGCCGCGCCGCTGGTTTGAAAAGGCACCGAGAAGTGGAACTCCGAGCCCATCCCCGGTTTGCTCTCGAACCAGATCCGGCCGCCGTGCATCTCGACGATCTGCCGGGCCATCGGAAGCCCGAGCCCGGTGCCCATGACCTTGGTGGTCGGGTTGTCCGCGCTCCACTGGTATCGGGCGAACAGCTTGTCATCGAAGTCCGGTGGCATGCCGACGCCGAGGTCTTTGACCCCGACCACGACCTGCCCAGGTTGCCTGCGGCCGGACACGGTGATCGCACTCCCGTCTGGTGAGTACTTGATTGCGTTGCTCAGAAGGATGGTCATCAACTGACCAATCAGGACTGCGTCACCGGCGACCCGTGGCAGGTCAGAGTCGAGGCCGAGGGTGACGTGATGCTTCGTGCCGGGCGCATTGGCGCGCGCGACTGCCTCGCCCAGCGCGGCCCCGAGGTCTATCGGAACAAGGTGAATCACGACCTTGTCCGCCTCCAGCCGGTCCAGGTCGAGCATCCTGGCCAGCATCGCGTCGAGCCGGTGCGCGTCGTTGTAGATATCGCTTGCAAAGCCCTTGACCGTTGTCACGTCCAGCCAGTCTGCATCTCGCATGAGCTCGCTGAATCCCTCGATCCCAACCAGCGCGGTCCGAAACTCGTGGCGGACCATGGTCAGGAACTCGCTCTTCAAACGGTTGAGCCGCTCGAGGACGTTGATGTTGGCCACAGCCGCGACTTCGGCCTCGTGCCGGGCCGTCGTGTCCTTGAACATGGCGATGAAGTAATCGACCTCGCCATCTGCCCTGCGCACCACTGTTGTGCTCCAGTGCAGCCACATGCTGGTGCCGTCGCCGCGCATGGCCTCGGTCTCCGATTCGGTTGTGGTGACAGTGCCGTCTGACAGCGAACGAAACTGGTGGGCGACTTGAGGCCCCTCGTCAGGTGGTAGGAAGGACGCCATCGTCTCCCCGACGATTTCGCGCCCCGGCCTGCGGAGCAGCTCGGCGAATCGAGGGTTCGCCTGGATGATTCTCGTGTCCAATCCGATTCGAACCACCCCGAGAGGCGCGTACACGATGATGTCGTTTAGCGTCGCGGCGTCCAGGCGGCTCTTGATCAGCAGCGACAGCGATTCCTTGTGTGCGTACACCTGGCTCACCATCACCAGGACTGCAACGATGCCGAGGAGGGAAGTCCGGACAGGACCGATTGTGTAACCGGCCAGCCCCATCCCGATGGCGGTCAGTCCCACAGCCAGGATCGCCACCCATGGCAGCGCCAGCTGCCAGACGTCGATCGGGTCCTCCTGCACGACTTCCGGCATAGCGCTCGACGGCCACAACGCAGCTAGCGCGATCATCAGGTAGCCGGCCACCCAGCCCGTGTCCAGGACGCTTCCGATCGAGCCGTAGTTGCCGGTGGCGTTCAGGTAGGCGAACGCGCTGTCGGCGAGTGAGTTGGCCGCCAGCCCGCCGAGGACCAGAAGCAGCCGGCCGTGCGCTTCATCCTTGGCTCGTCGGATGGCGAGCACCAGGATGGTACCGATGAGGATGTCGCCGACCGGATAGGCCATGTTGACGATCCTGGTGAGCCACGGGTCCGCGGAGTCTTCGTACACCGTCTTCAGTCCCAGGGTCCAGCTGACGAAGAACAACGCCAGTAAGACGATCGCGCCGTCGAGCCACAGCCGCAGTCGGGTCGATGTGCCCCGCGGTGTTGAAAAGAAGGCCAGGATCCCGGCTGCGGCCAAC
>JBGQGS010000207.1:0-3363 GCA_041497555.1 Candidatus Dormibacteraceae bacterium
GCATGGGAATGGCGACGGGCATCGCGAGCTGCTGGGCGGTTCGATCCAGGACGAGACGCTGTGGGCATGCACCACGTGCCGCGCATGCATGCAGGTCTGCCCCCTGCATATCGAGCACGTGCCGAAGATCGTCGACATGCGGCGGCAGCTCGTCGAGCAGGGCCGCATGGAACCGAAGCTGCAGGACACGCTCGCCAGCCTGGCGCAGCATGGCAACTCCTTCAACCAGTCAGAGCGCATGCGCGCGCGGTGGACCAAGGACCTCGGTTTCGCCATCAAGGACGCCCGCAAGGAGCCGGTCGACGTCCTCTGGTTCGTCGGCGACTTCGCGTCATACGACCCTCGCGTGCAGCGGCTCACGCAATCGGTGGCGCGAGTCCTTCGCGAGGCGCGCGTAGATTTCGGCATCCTCTTCGAGTCTGAGCGCAACAGCGGCAACGATGTTCGCCGGGTCGGCGAGGAGGGACTCTTCGAGATGCTTGCCCAGCACAACGTCGATGTGCTGTCGAAGTGCACGTTCAAGCGGATCATGACGACCGACCCCCACAGCCTGAACGCGCTCGGCCAGGAGTACCAGGCGTTCGGCGGGAAGTACAAAGTGATGCACTACACGCAGCTTCTCCTGGAGCTGCTGGAAAGCGGGGCGCTGGAGCCGGCGGGCCCGATCGGAAAAGTCGCCACATACCATGACCCCTGCTACCTGGGCCGCTACAACGGGGGCTTCGACGCGCCGCGGCAAGTGATGAAGAGGCTGATGGTGCGCGTGCACGAGATGGGCCGGTGCCGCGAGAACAGCTTCTGCTGCGGCGCCGGCGGCGGGCGCATCTGGATGGACGACAAGGGCATCAAGGAGCGGCCGAGCGAGAATCGCATCCGGGAAGCTGTCGCGTTGGGAGACGCCAAGTACTTTGTGGTCGCCTGCCCGAAAGACGTGGTTATGTACACGGCCGCGGTGCAGTCACTTGGGATGGAGGACCGGATCCAGGTCAAAGACATCATCGAGCTCGTGGAAATGGCGCTCGACCCACACCTGGTGGCGGTGGGATGAACAAGCTCGACCGCAGCGCTCTGGGTGAGGCTCTCGCGGAGCGGGTGCTCTCGCTCGCGCGAACCACCCAACGGCTGCAGGCATTGGAGGATTACCGCGAGCCGAACGATCACGTTGTGGGCCAGCCAGACGCTAAGGCGGTCCTGCGGCGCGCTCTGCTGGTGCTGAGCAGTCGTGAGGCGTTTGAGCTGGCCTGCCGTATCACCGCTGGCGAGCAGGTGGCCGCCGGCGATGATTTCGCCCAGGCGGGGCTTGTCAACTGGGACCCAGGGTCGGACTCGATGCGGCCGACACCACTTCTGGTCGAGCTGATGCGTGTGTTCGAGTCGGCAGTAAGGGAGGCTGAGCCGGAGGGATGAAGTGTCCCTTCTGCGACGAGACCGGTACGCGCACCAAGCTTCACGCTCACATGGTGAGCGCGCACAAGGACAGCCTTCAAACACGTCACGACGGCGACCGCATGTTCTTCGACGTGAACTGCCCGCTCTGCGCCGAAGGCATGACTCGCGAGGTCAACCCTCGCGGGCGCGACCAGGCGTTCCTCGAAAAGTTCGCGGACGAGATCCGAATGGTCGGCTACGACCTGCTGCTCTACCACTGGGAGACCCACGAGGAATCCGGGGCGACGGTCGAGGAGGCGAGCTGATGACGACCATCAACAACTGCAACATCCCCGATGACCTCCTGTACCAGGTCGACAAGCACGTCTGGGTCAAGCGAGACCCGGATGGCACGGCCCGGATCGGCATGACCGATCCAGCGCAGAAGCTCGCGGGCAAAATCATTGTGGTAACACCCAAGAAGGTGGGTCGCACGATCACCCGAGGACAGAGCGCGGGCACGGTGGAATCATCGAAGTGGGTGGGGCCGATCCCGAGCCCGCTCTCCGGCGAGATAGTTGCAGTCAACGAAGTCCCGCTTGCCCAACCGACGGCGCTCAACGCCGACCCCTACTCGAACTGGATCGTCAAGCTCGCGCCCAGCAACTGGGACGAGGAGGCGAAGGACCTGGTGACCGGAGAGCAGGGGGTGGAGGCCTACCGCGCTCTGCTGCAAGCGGAGGGCATCGACTGCGGGACGTGACGAGATGGGGATTCCAGAGCAGGTCTACCAGGGTTGTTGGGTTCCGCCCGAGCTGTCCTATGACGTCGAGCGCGACGTCTGGGCCCGCTTCGAGGAGGACGGCACGGTGACGCTGGGGATGACCGATGTCGCACAGACGAAGGCCGGGAAGCTGGTGAGCATCCTTTTCAAGACGCCGGGCAAGGTGCTGCGGAGCGGTCAAAGCGCGGCGACGATCGAGAGCGCTAAGTGGGTCGGCCCGTTCCCGACCCCGCTGTCAGGTGAGATCGTCGCCAATAACGAGGAGACCTTCGGCAAGGACATCCTCATCGCCAATCGCGACCCATATGGAGCCGGCTGGCTGCTTCGGTTGAAGCCGACCGCGCTAGAGGAAGAGCGGGCGCTGCTGGTGCCGGGCCGCGAAGCGTTCGCCACCATCCGCGATCGCATCGACCACGACAAGCTGAGGTGCTACCGCTGTGCCGACTGATGAGCTTTGCATGCTCTGCCAGGTCAACCCGGTGGAGGACGGCAAGAAGGTGTGCACGGCCTGCTGGCAACTGGCGCCGTCCTGGGTGAAAAGGACATTCATGAAGGGAGAGACAGTCGACTGGTCGAGACTGCTCGAGCCCGACGGCAACTCGTCGACCACCACCCGCGCACAGGAGGAGAGACATGGCGCTTGAAACGGCGGATAAGACGCTCGACTGCCAGCACATGCTGTGCCCGATGCCGATCTTGAAGATCTCCAAAGCGATCAAGGAGGTGGAGGTCGGGCAGACCCTGTTGATGCTGGCGGATGACCCCGGCGCAAAGCCCGACATGGAGACATGGACGCGGCGTATGGGCCACGACCTTGTCGGTTTTGAGCAGGAAGGCAAGCTGATGCGCTTTCTGGTGAGGCGCAACAAGTAGGTGCCCTCTCCGACCGAGGTTCCGGAGGCGACACTAGAGGTCAAAGAGCGGATGCTGGCCGAGATAGAGGCCGACGCTCGCTTTCCCGAGTACTTGAAGGGCTGCTACGAGTGCGGCATCTGCGTCGCGGCGTGCCCGTCAGCGCGCTTCTACGACTTCAGCCCTAGAAAGATCACCCAGGCCGTCGCCAGGCAGGACGTGGACCTCGTATGGGAGCAGATGAACAAGGACGTCTGGGACTGCTCGCAGTGCTTCTCCTGCCTTCGCTGCCCGCGCGGCAACAACCCGGGCGGAATCATCACGATCATGCGCGAGGTCGCGGTAAAGAACGGCCTGCA
>JBGQGS010000208.1:0-3357 GCA_041497555.1 Candidatus Dormibacteraceae bacterium
AAGAGAAAAGCGATCTTCTTGCCGAGCGTCACCCCGGCGCCATCGCTCCCGCCACACGCCGTGAGGCACAGTCCCACGACGACGAGAGCGGGAACCAACTTTGCCAGTTTCATTACGTACCTACCTTCGGAGTTGATTGCTGGGGCGTTGTTGTGGAGCGCTTTCTTTGGTGTAGTACGCCGGCACCAGGCCCACGACCGACCCGAATTCTGTTGCCGTGATCGGCGGGTGTCAAGTCAGCGCTGCTGACCACAGGAGCGGGTTGATGAATTTGGCGGCGTGGGAGGGCGTTGCGCCCGGGGAGTCTCTGCACTAGCCGGCCGCGGCGGCCCTACAGGATCTTGGACAGGAACTGCTTCGTCCGGCTGTGCTGCGGAGAGGTGAAGAAGGCTTCCGGCTCTCCCTCTTCGACGACCACGCCATCATCCACCAGGACCGCACGGTCCGCCACCTCGCGGGCAAAACCGACCTCATGCGTGACGCAAACCATCGTCATGCCGCTCCTGGCCAATGCCTTCATGGTGTCGAGCACCTCACCCACGAGCTCCGGGTCGAGAGCCGACGTCGGCTCGTCGAACAGCATCACCTTGGGGTCCATGGCCAGGGCGCGGGCGATCGCCACGCGCTGCTGCTGGCCGCCGGAGATCTTGGCGGGATAGACGTCGGCCTTCTCTGGTAGGCCAACCTGCTCCAGGAGGTCCATCGCGCGCTGCCGCGCGACGTTTTTCGGAATTCGCTTGACCTGGACAGGCGCCTCCATGACGTTCTCGATCACGGTCATGTGTGGGAAGAGGTTGAAGCGCTGGAAGACCATGCCGATCTCCTGGCGCTGGCGCGCCACCTTCCGGTCGCTCTCCTCGATCAGGCGGCCGTCAGCCGCCTGGCGGTAGCCGATGAAGTGGCCGTTGATCTCGATCCGGCCGCTGTCGATCTTCTCCAGGTGGTTGAGGCACCGCAGAAACGTGGACTTGCCCGAGCCCGAGGGCCCCATGATCACGACGACCTCGCCGCCATTGACAGTCAGGTTGATTCCTTTCAGCACCTCCAGCGAGTGGAAGCGCTTGTGCACGTCCTCCGCTTTGATCACGGGCGCGTTCACCGCCGCCCCGCACCGCCGACGATCACGCGGCGCAAGAAATTCGATCTTCCAACGGCTGCGACGTCCTGCCGCTCGCCAAAGCGCTTTTCGATCGAGCTCTGGATCTGGGTCAGGAAGGACGTGATGATCAGGTACCAGATCGCCGCCACGCCAAGGGCCTCGAAGACGCGGAAGTTCGCGGAGTAGAAAGCCTGCGCGGTGTACAGCAGCTCCGCGACGCCGCCCATGATCACGAGCAGCGACGTGTTCTTGCTCATGTTGATGTACTCGTTGAAGGTTGGCGGCACGATGATGCGCATGGCTTGCGGGATGACGATCCGTGTCATCACCTGCCACCGCGTCATGCCGAGCGCCTTGGCGGCATCAACCTGCCCAGGATCGACCGCCTGCAGCCCGGCGCGAATGATCTCGGTCATGTACGCGGCTTCGTTCAGCGCCAGCGCCAGGCAGCCGGCGACGACCGCGTTGCGGGTGATCGGATACAGGATGGGAGGGTTGTTGAACAGCTCGGCGGTGCCGTCGTAGATGAACAGGATCTGCAGGATCAACGGAGTTCCCCGAAACACCCACAGGTACAAGTCGACGGGCAGCTTGAACAGGGGATTCCGCGACATGCGGCCGAGCGCGAGCGGGAATCCCAGGATGATGCCCGCGGTCTGCGAGATGAGCGTGATCTCGATGACGAGGATCGCGGGCCAGATGAACGCCGTGCTGAACAGGATCTGAAAGAAGAAATGCGAGTCGAAGTCGGCGTAGACCCCGAACATTGGCGTCATCGCGGCTTGCCCATTATGGAGATGCCGCCCGGTGACGGCCGGGCGGCATCAGTTTCATCGACGTGACGCGTGACTAGGGTGTCGCCTTGGTGATGTCCCCGTCAGCAAGGTTCCATTTCTTGAGCAGGCTGGCGTACGTGCCATCGCTCTTGATCTGGCTGAACGCCGCCTTGACCGGGTCCGCGAGGGCCGAGTCGCCCTTGCGGAGGGCGATTCCTTCCGGCGCGACCTCGATGATGCCGCCGGAGACCTTCAGGCCCGTGGTCTGCAGGACCTCGTAGGCGGCGACCGGCGAGTCGGTGAAGTGGACGTCGACGTTTCCCTTCTTCAACTCGGCCAGGGCCTCGGTGTCTTTCTGGAAGGTCACGACCTGGACGTGGTTTGAGGCGCATGCGCCCCCGGCCGCGTTGAGGCCGTTGGCCTCGTCCAGCTCCGCCGTGCCCGACTCCGCCGCGACCTTCTTGCCGCACAGGTCCGCGAGCTTGGTTGGCAGAACCGTCGAGTTCGCGGTGACGACGAACGACTCGCCCGCGATGAAGTAAGGGATGAAATCTACCGTCGCGCTCCGTGCGTCGGTGATGGTCATGGCCGAGATCATGATGTCGAACTTCTTGGAGTTGAGCGCCGGGATGATGCCGTCAAACGGCGTGTTCACGACAGCGTATTTCAGGCCCATCGTGTCGGCGAGCGCCTTGCCCACGTCGATGTCGAAGCCCGATGCCGTGGTCGAGCCCACGGGGAAGAACTCCTGCGGCGGGTAGGAGACGTCAGAGCCGACGGTCAAGGTGCCGGCGGTGAAGAGCGCGCTGTCGGGCGGCGGGCTCACCTTGGCGGTCCCCGACGGGCTTGAGCTCGATGATCCACACGCGGCGAGCACAATTGCCGCCGCGATCGCCAATAACGGTTTCCGTAGGTTCATTGCAGAGCCTCCCCATGGCAGCGTTGGCTGGCCGTTGCCGCATTGTAATTCGCGCGATTTCCGCGTGCTTAATACCCGGTACAGCCCGTCGTAGGCTGCACAGGTGCCCTGGCTCGTCATAACCGATCCGTTTCCGCCCGGTTTCTTCATCGGCCCGCTGCAGATTCGCTTCTATGGGATTGCCTATGCGATCGCCTTCATCGTCGGGACGACGGTTGCCAGCCGCCACCTCGCGCGCAAGGGGATCCCTCCGGATGTGACCAACAGCATCGCGTTCTGGGCGATCGTGGTTGGGTTGATCGGAGCTCGGCTCTATTACGTAGTCCAGTCCGGCTGGTGGTGGTACCTGACCCATCCCCAGCACATCTTTGCCTTCTGGGAAGGAGGCATGGCGTTCTTCGGCGCGATCTTCGCCGCCCTGATCGTCCTGCTCGTAATGGCGCGCCGGCGTCACATCAACTTCTGGGACCTGCTCGATGCCGGGGTGCTTTTCGGCGCCGTCGGCCAGCCGATCGGCCGCCTGGGCAATGTGATGAACGGAGAGATACTCGGGCCGCCATCCA
>JBGQGS010000209.1:0-3219 GCA_041497555.1 Candidatus Dormibacteraceae bacterium
CGGCTCGTGCTGGAGTTCCCCAAGGGCCAGACCCCTGGCCTGGCGCGGCTCGTCCAGGAGCTCGCCCTCGACGTCACGCCCGCGCATGCCGCGCTCGACGACGCGCGCGCGACCGCGATGGTGTTCCGCGCCCTGATCGCTCTTACCCAAGAGAAGTTCGGGTGGACGACTGTGGGCGAAGTCCTGGCGGCTCTGCCGCGGCCGGTAGTCGACCGGACGGCGCCTAGTCGAAGAGCGTCATCTGCAGGTCGGGCTCCGGGTGCTCGAGGCCCGAAAGCCCCACCCCGATCAGACGCACCGGTCGTGACTCCACGTGCGACTTCTCCAGCGCCGAGCGCGCGGCGCGGAAGATCGTCTCGGCGTCGTCGGTCGGGCTCGTCCGGCTCACCTGGCGGCTGACGAGCCTGAAGTCCGGCAGCTTCAACTTCACGTAGATCGTTCGCGCGCGGACGCCGTCCGCCTTCAGTCGCTCGACCACGCGATCGGTCAGCTCGCGCAGGGCCTGTTCCAGCTGTCCGCGGTCGCTGACGTCCCGCTCGAAGGTCGTCTCGGCGGAGATGGTCTTCGCCGGCTTGCTCCCGTCCACCGGTGATCGGTCCCGACCCTGCGCGAACCGCTGAAGCACGGCGCCGCCCACGCCAATCGCCTGGACCAGGCGTTGGGTCTCATAGGCGGCGAGCTCGCCGACCGTGCGGAGACCCATGGCGTGCAGCCGCTCCTCGGTCTTGGGCCCGAGGCCCGGGATGACGCCGATGGGAAGGGGGGCCAGGAAATCGGCCTCCGCGCCCGGCAGCACGAGGACTAGACCGTCAGGTTTGCGAGTCCCGCTCGCGACCTTCGCCACGAGCTTCGAGGTCGCGCCACCGACCGACGCTGTGAGGCCGACCTCCGTGTGGACTTGAAACTTGATGCGGCGCGCCACCTCGTCTGCGTTGGAGGTTCCGTGGCGAGTCCGCGCCGTGACATCCAGGTATGCCTCGTCGAGCGCAATCCCTTCGACAAGCTCCGGTGAGGTGAAGCGGCGAAAGATCTGATGCACCGACCGGCTTGCATCGCGGTATCGGGCGCCGTCCGGTGTCACAACCATCAGTTGAGGGCATGCCTGCAAGGCCTCATGCAGCGGCATCGCGGAGCGCACGCCGAAAGCCCGCGCCTCGTACGACGCGCCCATGACTACCGCCCGTCTCGACCGGCCCGCGACGGCCACCGGAATGCCGCGAAGCTTCGGATCGTCTCGCTGATGTACCGACGTGTAGAAGGCGTCGAGATCGACGTGGAGGATCGTTCGGGGCCAGTTGTCGGGTCTAGGCATGCTCTTGTGTCGCGGCCAGTCTGCCACAACACCTTGTGGCTTACTCCCCCTTCGAGCGCAGCTTGAGGGTCCCGTCCCCGAATATGCGGCGACCCTCGGGCGACCCTTATGGGCTAGGGGAGCTGCCGAGCGCCGCCGTCACGTTGGAGAACACGTTGGCGATCTGGTTTCCCATGGTCAGGAGCACGACCAGGGTGAACAGCGCCACCAAGACGACAACGCCAAGAAAGATCGCCACCGTGATCCCGATCGCGACTCCCGCACCGGAGCCGGACCTGGAAACGGCCGCCGTCAGGCGAGCCGGCTCCCAGGACTGTCCGTTCCAGCGCCACAGCCGGTCCTGCGAGAGCGCCGGCTTCCACTCGGCCCCGTCCCACCACCAGAACCCGTCCGCTGAAAAACGGGTTTGACGCGCGGCGGGTGACTGCGCTGTTGGATCTCCCATGACCGAAGCCTAGCCGAGACCAAGCCGGAACCCGCAAGTAGAATCCCTGCAGGCGATGAAAGGGGTCATCCTGGCGGGGGGAACGGGGAGCCGGCTCCATCCTCTGACACGCATCACAAACAAGCACCTGCTGCCCATCTATGACCGGCCGATGATCAGCTACGCGATCGAGGCGCTGGTCAAGGCCGGTGTCACCGAGATGATGCTGGTCACAGGCGGCACGCACGCGGGCGAGTTTCTGCGCCTGCTCGGCAACGGGCAGGAGTTCGGGATCGACAGGCTGTTTTACGCGTACCAGGACAAGCCGGGCGGCATCGCCGAGGCTCTCGGCCTGGCGGAAAGGTTCGTCGGAGGCGATCGCGTCGTGGTCCTGCTGGGCGACAACATATTCGGGCGGTCGATCCGCCACTGCGCCGAGGCCTTCCGCAAGCAGGAGCGCGGCGCCCGGGTGGTGCTTTCAAGAGAAGGCGATCGCGAGCACCTGCGCCACCTGGGTGTGGCTCAGCTCAACGGGAGCCGCCGCATCGAGCGGATCGTCGAAAAGCCGGAGCAACCACCAAGCGACTACGCCGTCACCGGCGTGTACTTCTACGACGACACCGTGTGGAAGGTCCTGCCTGAGCTCAAACCTTCCGGACGCGGAGAGCTCGAGATCACCGACGTCAACAACTGGTACCTCGAGCGAGGCGTGATGGAGTACGACGTCCTCGAAGGCTTCTGGGGCGACGCGGGCGAATCCATGGAGGCGTACTACGCGGCCAACGATTTCGTGCGCGCGCACGGGGCAAACCAGGAGGAGGGACCTTGAAGCCGGCGACCATCGAGGGCGTTGTGTTGAAGGAGCTGGTCACGCACGCAGACGACCGTGGCTTCTTTCGCGAGGTCATACGCGAGACCGACGAGTTCTTCGACCATTTCGGCCAGTGGAGCCATTCCCTCATGTACCCGGGCACCGCCAAGGCCTGGCACATCCACCAGCGGCAGACCGACTGGTGGTACGTGATCGGGGCGCTCAAGGTCGCGCTCTACGACACGCGCGACGGGTCGCCGACCAAGGGCAAGCTGATGGAGTTCCTGATGGGTGACGGCAGCGCGACCTGCCTCAAGATCCCGCCTGGGGTCGCGCACGGATGCCGGGCGCTCGAGATGAGCCACATCCTCTACATCACTTCCAGCGTTTACACGGCGGATGACGAGGGCAGGATCCCGCACGACGATCCCACGATCGGGTACGACTGGACTTCGGGACCACCTATCAAGTAATGCGTGCCCCGCTCCGGAGGCTCCTTGCGTCTTCATCGGCCCAGACGGCCGGGCGCCTCCGGCGCTGATGCCGGCGTCAGGGGGCCTGTCGCTTCCTCGTCACGCATCAACGGATGCGCTCCTCGTCGCGCCACCCCTTCCTTGGCACCGGCCGCCGGTGCCGCGAATACGCGGCGGATCTCCAGAGCGGGTCACGCCA
>JBGQGS010000210.1:0-3193 GCA_041497555.1 Candidatus Dormibacteraceae bacterium
CGTGATGACGATGTGGTTCGCCGTCGCCTGCGCGACAACCGGAGTGATCAGCACCAGGTTGAATCGAAGCGTCACCTGCAGCTGAGCGTTTCCACTCGCCGGGTTGACCGCGCTGCACGGTCCGCTGGCGAGGGCCGGGTACTCTCCGCCGGGAGCGTTGGGAGGAGGCGTCGTCTCGACAGACGCGGGAGGGCTCGGCTCGGTGACATACAGCCATGCCGCGTTGGCGGGCGGCGTGGCCGACGTCACGGGGCCTTGCGGGCACGGCTCCGTCACCCGGGTGCCTATGAGCTGGGTGGTCACGGTCGCCAGGACGTCCGCGTTTGTGGGCAGCGGGCTGGAAGCTCGCACCGCGGTACGCGCCCCCTCGCGCGCGGCGTGGTTGAGCGTGTCGTAGTAGAAAACGGCCCGCCCAATATCGACGATGCCGAACAGGAGCAGCAAAAGTACGGGCGAGATGAGCGCGAACTCGATCAGCGCCTGGGACCTTTGCGAGGCCCGAGAGATGCCGTGTCTCACGGGCCCTGCACCGTCATGTGCTGGTTGGCCGCGAGGTGAAAGGTTCCGAACGCCGCCCCGACCATCGGCGTGAGCGGCGAATACGTGTAGAGCACGATCACATTGATGTCCTGCTGACTTTCGTTCGTCGCTGCCGATGTGAAGTCGACGCCGGGTGTGTTGTTGTAGCAGATGTAGAGCCAGGTCTGGTTCGCCGCCGGCGGATATGCGGAGTTCGCATACGGCGGGTTGTGGTAGGCGTTGCCGTCGGTCGGCGTGGGGCACGTCGTGGTGGAATTCTTCAGCACCGACGCGGGAAGCGAGATCGTCGCGAGCTCGGCGTCCACCGTCCTCTCGATCTCCGTGTCGTACAGGTAGGGATGTGCGACCTTCGGCGCGTCGAACCAGACGGCGTGGCGCGCACCTTCGCGGGCCGCGTTCGACAGCGACTCGGTGACAAAGATCGCGCGGCCGATGTCGACCAGGCCTCCTACGAGCAGAAGCAGCACGACAGATGACAGCGCAAACTCGACCATGGACTGGCCCCGCTGACTCATTCTCAGCATGGGCCCCTTAGGGGGGCGCGGCACCGGACTATCTTGCCTATGATTGGTCGGCTGTGCGCCCCCTTATGAGCGGCCTTCGGTTCACAAGACCGTTCACGATCCTCGGAATCTTTCTCGCCTTGCTCGTGATCGCGGCTTTCGTCCTCGTAGCTCTCAACGCTCAGAACTCAGCCGCCAGTCCCTCGATGAACGTGGTCGTGGCGAGCAGGGACCTCCAGCCAAGGGTCGCGATCGACTCGGCATCCCTCGTGTTGACGAGCATCCCGGTGCCGGGCACCTATCCCAAGGTTTACTTCACCCGCCTCCAGGATGTTCAAGGCCTGGTTCCGCTGGTGACAATCCCTATGGGCCAGGCGATCACGTCCAGTGACGTGGCCAAGCCGAGCCAGGCGCTCGGCTCGCAGTCGGAATACCTGCCGATCCCCTCGGGCTACGTGGCCGTGACCATCCCGACCAGCGAGCAGCAGGGCGTCGCCAATTACATCCAGCCGGAGGACTACATCTCGGTGATCGCGACCGTGTCCACCGCCGGCAAGGTGGCAGCCAAGACGATCTTCACCAACCTCCACGTGGTCCGGGTCGGGATGCAGGGCAGCACCGGCTCCAACACATCGAACGCGAGCAGCCTGACGGTCGTCGTGACCGAGTGCCAGGCCGAGGTGATCGCCTGGTTTCTGAACTATGCGGCGCTGAAGTACGTTCTCGAGTCCTTTCACGACTACCTTCAACCCGGCGCCCAGAACCCCGACCCGGGGTGCCCGACGGTCACGGCAGCGAAGGGCGTGACGTTGCAGGTCATCCAGGCCGCCTACCCGTCCCTGTTTTAGCGCCCTGGTGCTATGAACCTGCCGCCCCAGGTCATCGTCGCCTTTCCGATGGCGGCCGCGATCGCCGTCTTCTTCTGGAGCCTGGACCGGATCCGCAAGGAACGGGTCGCCCAGCCATTGGTGGCGGCCACGCCAAGGGCAACGCCTCGTGAGCTCGTCGAGAGGCTGCTGCGGCCGGCCGCAGAGAACCTCAGTCAGCGCCGAAGTGCAAGCGGCAAGCCGACGCTGACCGAGGACCTGGCACGCGCGGGCCTGAACATCACGCCTGCCGAGTACCTGCTCATCCGAATCGGGGCGGTGGCGCTCGGAGCGCTGATCGGGCTCTTCCGCTTCGGAATCTCATTTGGACCGGTCATCCTTGGGCTGGTCGGCTTCCTCGGCCCACCGCTGGTGCTGGGCTTCTTGCAGCGGCGCCGGCAAACCCGGTTCAACGACCAGCTGACAGGCATGCTTCAGCTGCTCTCGAACTCGCTCAAGACGGGTTACGCGATCGACCGGGCGCTCGAAACCGTCGCGTCGAAGTCCCAACCGCCGGTCTCGACAGAGTTCGAACGCGTCGCCACCGAGATCACGCTCGGCACCTCGGTCGAAGAAGCGCTCAGCGCGCTGCTGCTTCGCATCAACAGCCCGGACCTGGAGTTCATCGTGATGGCGATCCTGCTCCACACTCGGGTCGGCGGCAACCTCGCGGAGGTGCTCGACACGATCTCCGACACTCTCCGTGACCGCCTGCAGACAAAGCGCGACATGAGCGTGCTCACCGCACAGTCGCGCGCGTCGGCAACGATCATCACGGGGCTGCCCATCCTCCTCGCGCTCGGCCTTTACGTTTTCGTCCCCGGTTACTTCGCGCCCATGACCAGCACGTTCATCGGCTACGTGCTCCTTGGCGTCGCGGCGCTTCTCATCCTGGTCGGCAACGTGCTGATCCAGCGCATGACCACCCTCGACGCCTGATGTTCCTGATCGCCGTCTCCGCCGGGATCATCTGCGGCGTGGTCGTGATGGCGTACTTCATCGCCATCGACCAGTACCGGACGACCATGGCCGCCACCAGCGCGAACTTCGCCCCCCAGGCCGGAAGGCCAACGCTCGTCAAGCGGTTCGAAGCATTGGCCCGGCCATTCACCTCCGGGATGCCGAGCGAAGCCACCATCCACGTCCGGCAGAAGCTGAGCCGAGCGGGCGACCCAGGGGGCCTGACGCCCGCCGGGTTCCAGGCGGTGCGTTACAGCCTGGCGGCTCTGATGGCAATCGCCGGGCTGGGCTTGGGCGTTCTCGTGTCCCTCCCGCTGCCCGTGA
>JBGQGS010000211.1:0-3183 GCA_041497555.1 Candidatus Dormibacteraceae bacterium
GAGGTCACCCGCGTCGCTTCGATGGACCTGAGCGTGGCCACGCAGCTCCAGGTCTTCGGTCCCACCACCCAGCAGCAGCTGGTGTTGATCACGTGATTCGGTCAGTACTCGCGAAGCACCCGCACGTACGACCATCGACTGGTTGTGTTCAGCAGCTTGCTACCGCCCCCGTAGGTAGTGGCGGAGAGGGAGAGATTTGAACTCTCGATGGGCCAGTGACCCATAACGGTTTTCGAGACCGTCGCCTTCAACCGGACTCGGCCACCTCTCCTCAGCCCGATCGTGAGCATATAGACCCTTGCTCACCGGAATGCTGGATGGCGGTCCCGACCGGATTCGAACCGGCGTTCTCGGCCTTGACAGGGCCGCGTGTTTGGCCAGGCTACACCACGGGACCGACGGCGGAAAAGTCTACCAGCGGCCAGAACTAAGACCCGCAGACGGTCAGCATGCGGGGCTCCGGAACCTCACACCTATAATTCCATCGGCGTGAGCGATACCGAACGGCTCGGAGGGGGATCACCGGACGAACTCCGGAAGCGCTTCCAGATTCTGGAACGCGTCGCGATCTTCTTCACGCTCCCCGACAACATCCTCCACGCTCTGGCCCGCCGGCTGGCTCCGGCCTCGGCCTCCAAGGGGTCGGTGATCGTGCACCAGGGCGACCCGGGCGACACCATGTTCGTGGTCGAATCGGGCCGCTGCGAGGTCTTCGTCGAGGAGTCTCCAGGTCACACGATCACGATCGCGCTGATGGGCCCCGACGACTTCTTCGGCGAGATGGCTCTGATCTCTGAAGAAACGCGCACCGCCAGCGTCCGCGCCCTCGAGGACTGCAAGCTGCTCACGCTCGACCGCAAGACGCTTTACGAGACGCTGCCGCCCGACTCTGACGCGATCATCGAGCTCACCAAGCTCGTCGAGCAGCGCAAGGACACACTCCCCAACCTGATCGCCCGCGCGCGCATGGTCGCCCCGGAGCAGGCGGCGACTACCGTCGCTATCTACTCGCCCAAGGGCGGCTCCGGGCGCACGACCATGGCCGTCAACCTGGCGGCCGCTCTAGGCAAGCGATTCCCCGGCGAGGTCCTCCTGGTCGATCTCGCGCTGCCGTACAACCACGCGGCGCTGATCTCCTACCTGACGCCGACCGGCTGCCTCGCCGCTGCCAGCCAGGTCCCGCCCGCCAACTTCGAAGAGGCCGTGCTCGGGGCGATCCTGCACCACCCTGGCGGCATGATGCTGCTGCCGGGCGTACTGCGTGCCGAGCAGGCAGACCTCATCACAGTCGACCTGGTCAACCGGGCGATGGGCATCCTGGTCAACGCGTTCCGCTACATCGTCTTCGACCTCGGCGTCGCTTTCACCGACATCGTGATCAGCGTCCTCGACCACTCTCAGCGGGTGCTCGTGCTGGTCACGCCCGAGCTCTCGTCGTTGAAGGACGTGGGCGAGCTTCTGAACATCTTCACCAACGTCCTGAACATAGTGCCGGGGCGCGTCATCCTGGCGCTCAACAACAAGGTCCCGAAGTCGGTGGTCAGCAAGGAGGACGTCGTCCGCACGCTCAAGCAGGAGCTCGCGGTCGAGATCGACTTCGACGGCACCAAGCCGGACGAGGCCGCGGTAAAGGGCGAGATCCTGGTGCTGACCGACCCCAAGAGCGCGATCTCGCGAGGCGCGGAGCAGCTGGCCCAGCTGATTGCCGGGTCGGCCGCAGCCGAGACCAAAGCCGCCAAGAAGGGTTTCAAGCTCGGACGGGGCTAGTGCGTCTGGTAACATCTCAAACGTGATCGAACAAGCTGTCGTCTCGTTAACGCCCGACGCCAAGTCACACCTGAAGGAACTGCTCGCCAAGGAAGGCAACCCGCAGCTGGCGCTCCGCATCTTCGTCAGCGGCGGAGGCTGCTCCGGCATGCAGTACGGCATGGCCTTCGACGACAACCGCCGCACAGACGACCTCGTCGTCGAGCACGATGGCGTGCAGATCGTCGTCGACGACTACAGCGCGCCGTACATCCGCGGCTCCGAGATCGATTACGTCGACAGCCTCATGGGGGCCGGCTTCACGGTGCACAACCCGAACGCCGTGCACTCGTGCTCGTGCGGCACCTCCTTCGACACCGGCGACGACGCCGGCGGCGCCAAGGCCTGCGGCTGCGGCCACTAACACTCTAAGCATCCCAACCAAGGCGCCGGTCCTCCGGCGCCTTATCTTTTTCTAAGCAGATGCTCAGATCCCGTCGCATACGCGAGATCGTCCTGTTGACCCTGGGCGTGATCACGCCCGTCGGCATCCTCGCAGTCAACGGGTCGGCGTTCGTCATGGTCCACCTGGCGCAGTTCCGAGTCGGCATGGCCGGCTGCGCCCTCGTGAGCGGCCTGGTGCTCAACGGACTGACCGCCTGGTGGCTGCTGAGGCTGGCCAGCCGCACGGCTCCGCCGCTCTACCGGGAATACCGGTGGTGGGCGATCGGGGTCGCGGTGCTGATCGTGCTCCTCACCGCCGGCGGCGGCGGCTACCTGACCTACCTCGGGCTGCGCGACCCGCGTCACCTGCCTGACTCGCTATCCGTCGTCGTGGCGAGCTTCATGCTCTTGCTGCCCTTTGCCGTCACGGTCGCCGGGCGGCGGATGGCGGGCCTGGGCGGGATCATGCCGGTCGATGAGCCCCCCGGAAAAGAAAGGAGCCCCTCGCGAGAGCGAACAACGTTGAAAGGCGCGGCCGCTCTCAAGAAAAGAACCTGAGGGTTGCCGGAAGGCCGGATTTATTCCGGCCGTCACTAATGCCCCTTCAAATCCCCACCTGACAACATGTCACTTTTCACCGAGCGGGTCGTCAGACCTGCCCGATATAAAAGGAGCCCCTCGCCGAAGCGAGGGGCCCGTTTAGGTCGTCCTTCCTAATCTAGATGCCAGCGTTGCCGGTAGGCCGGATTCATTCCGGCCGTCACCCAGCGCGGCGCCCACCCTCTCCAAGCGCCGCAAGGAGAGGGGGGCACCTGGGGGGATCCTGATCCCCCGCGCCTTCTTACATCATGTCGGGGGACATGCCGCCCATGCCGCCGCCGCCCCTCTTCTCCTCGGGAACCTCGGTGACCATCGCCTCGGTGGTGAGCACCATAGCGGCGATCGACGCGGCGTTCTGCAGCGCCGACCGAGTCACCTTGGCCGGGTCGACGA
>JBGQGS010000212.1:0-3169 GCA_041497555.1 Candidatus Dormibacteraceae bacterium
ATCGCAGCCGTGAAGAACGTGCGCGTCACGCGCGGCCACGCGCGGTTGATCTCGGCGATCTGTGTCGAGGCCGAGGTGCTCGGCCACCGCGCGGACGTCGTCATCGACCACGCCTCGCGTGCTGTCGCCGCGTACAGGCGGCATGCCTCGCCGACCCGGGACGACATCTACGACGTGGCGACGCTCGCGCTTGCACACCGGGCGCGGCAGCCCGTGCGCAGGGACCAGGACGAGACCAGCTCGCCCGACCAGGGCGATGAACAGGAAGGTTCCAAGCCGGCCGAGTCGGAGGCCGGCGATCCCCAGGCCTCGGAGAGCGAGTCGGCCGCGGAAGCGGCGACCGAGGCGAATGCCAGCGCGACCGAAAGCGGCGAGCAGTCGGCCGGCAGCGACCAGGGGATGACGACCGGCGGGTCGAGCGGTCACGAATCCTCGCCCGACGCGCTCGAGACCTTCAACCTCAAGCGGATCGATCTGCCCCGGCAGCGCCGGGTGCGCAAGCAGGGCGGCAAACGCTCGGCGAGCCAGGCCGCGGATCGCCGAGGCCGGTACGTGCGGGCCGAGCCGAAGGCGAAGGTCAACGACCTTGCCATCGATGCGACAGTACGCGCGGCCGCACCGATGCAGAAGGATCGCGGCCGCCTGGCGGGCGAGCGATTGAAGCTCGAGCGCGAGGACCTGCGCCAGAAGGTCCGCGAGCGGAAGGTCGGCAACCTCATCGTGTTCGTTGTCGACGCGTCGGCCTCGATGGACGCGGAGCAGCGCATGGCCGCGACGAAGGGGGCCATCCTGTCCTTGCTCCAGGACGCCTATGTGCGGCGCGACCGCGTTGCCGTGGTCATCTTCAAGAACCGGACCGCTGAGGTTGTGCTGCGCCCGACCTCCAGCGTTTCGTTGGCGCGGCGGCGGCTCGAGAAGCTGTCGGTCGGCGGCACGACGCCGCTGACGCACGGCCTGATGGCCGGCTACAAGGTCGTGAAGACGGAGCTCCTGCGCGACCCGACCATACGCCCGCTGCTCGTGCTCATCAGCGATGGCCGGGGGAACATCTCCATGTTCAAGGAGGAGCCGCTGGTCGAGGCCCAGAAGGTGGCAGGGCTGATCGAGTCGGAAAACATCGACGCGCTCGTCATCGACTCGGCGCGCGACTACAGCCACCTGCCCTCGGTGCAGCACCTGGCGAGGGTCGCGCCGATGTATCAGACCTACGCGATCAACGCATGCGCGGACCTGGCGGAGCGGATGGGCGCCCGCTACTACGGCCTGTACGACCTGTCGCGCGACGAGATCGCCTCTGCAGTGGAAAGAGAGCTGGGCAGAGGCCGGTAACATCTCATTGGCAATGGCACTCGACCGCTACTCCTACCCCTTCACCGCGATCGTCGGCCAGGAAGAGATGAAGCTCGCCCTGGTCCTCAACGCGATCAACCCCTCCATCGGCGGGGTGCTGATCCGCGGTGAGAAGGGGACCGGGAAGTCCACCGCGGTCCGCGCGCTGGCGAAGCTGCTGCCAGACCAGCAGGTGGTCGAGGGCTGCCACTTCGGATGCCATCCGGACGATCCCGAGGACTGGTGTCTCGACTGCCGCGAGCGGGCGCGTGCGGGAGCGCTGCCCGTGACCACCCGCCGCATGCGCGTCGTCGAGCTGCCGATCAACGCCTCGGAAGACCGCGTCGTCGGAACGATCGACCTGGAGGCTGCGTTGAAGGAGGGCTCCCGGCGATTCGAGCCAGGAGTGCTCGCCGAGGCCAACCGCAACATCCTCTACGTCGACGAGGTCAACCTGCTCGACGACCACATCGTCGACGTGCTGCTGGACGCGGCCGCGATGGGGATCAACACCGTCGAGCGTGAGGGGGTCTCGGTGTCGCACCCGTCCCGCTTCATCCTCGTCGGCACGATGAACCCCGAGGAGGGCGAGCTCAGGCCGCAGCTGCTCGACCGGTTCGGGCTCTGCGTCGACGTCGAGGGCATCCGCGACCTGGACCAGCGTGTGGCGATCGTCGAGAAGCGCGCCGTTTGGGAGGACGATCCCAACCTCTTCTACCAGCAGCACGCCGCCTCCGAGCAGGGCGTCCGCTCGCAGATCGCCGAGGCGATCGCGACCTTCCCCGAGGTCGAGCTGCCGCGCGAGATCCTGCGCTTGATCGCGCAGATATCGATCGCGCTCGAGGTGGACGGCCATCGCTCCGACCTCGTGTGCGCGCGCGCCGCCCAGGCCAAGGCGGCCTACGACAGCGCGGAGAAGGTCGGGGTAAACCACGTCGGCGACGTCGCCGAGATGGTGTTCGCGCACCGCGTGCACTCGGTGCCGTTCGGCAAGGGCGGCCCGAACCTTGGCGAGGTGATCACCCGCATGATCGGGCAGGCCTGAACGAGACGACCAGCGACGGCCGCGCCTCTAGATCCCTACGTAGTCGGCGCTTGAAACCGCCTCTGGCACAGGCACGCCGTCTTCTTTGAGCCCGACTATGTGCATCGCGAACGCCTTTCGCATTCGATCCAAAACCTCTGCGCGTGTCTTGCCAGTGGCGACGCAGCCGGGAACGTCCGGCAGGTAGGCGGCGAAGTTGCTTTTCGCTTTCTCGACGACCACCAGATAGCGATTCATCTCATCAAACCCAAGCGTGCCTGCTTCAGGATACTTCGAAGCGTTCTCCCAGCCGGTTAAGGGGTTCTGGCCGAGTGGCGGCCCTCTAGACTTTTGCCCGTGGCAGCGTCCAGGGAACCAGCCCTAGAACCTCAACGCGCGGCGCAGCTCCTCGTCCGGATCGAGGAGAACGTCCATCGGGTCATCGTCGGCAAGGAGCGCGTGGTCCGGCTGGCCATCACCGGGCTCCTGGCGGGCGGCCACGTCCTGCTGCAGGACCTGCCGGGCACGGGCAAGACGATGCTCGCCCGCGCCCTGGCGACCTCGGTGGGCGGGACGTTCCGGCGGATCCAGTGCACGCCGGACCTACTCCCCTCCGACATCACGGGCTCCAGCATCTTCAACCAGAAAGATCTGACCTTCGAGTTCATACCCGGTCCGATCTTCGCCAACATCGTCCTGGCGGACGAGGTCAACCGGGCCACGCCGCGCACGCAGTCCGCGCTGCTCGAGGCGATGGGGGAGGGGCAGGTCACGGTGGAGGGCGCGACGAGGACCCTCGAGCGTCCTTTCTTCGTC
>JBGQGS010000213.1:0-3088 GCA_041497555.1 Candidatus Dormibacteraceae bacterium
AGCTCGGCGTGACTACCCTGCTCGACGATCCGGCCGGCGTCCATGACCACGATCGAATCAGCGTTGCGGATGGTCGACAGGCGGTGCGCGATGACAAAGCTGGTCCGCCCGTGCCGCAGGCGCGCCATGGCCGCCTGGATCAGCACCTCGGTGCGGGTGTCGACGTTGCTCGTCGCTTCGTCGAGGATGAGGATGCTCGGGTCCGCGAGGAAAGCTCGGGCGATCGTCAGCAGCTGCCTCTGGCCGGAGGAGAGGCCGGACGCATCCTCGTCCAGGAGCGTTCCGTACCCGTCTGGCAGTGTGCGAACGAAGGGGTCGGCGTGCGCAGCTTCGGCGGCGGCCACCACGTCCTGGTCGCTCGCGCCCCCGCGGCCGTAGGCGATGTTGTCGCGTATCGTGCCGGCAAACAGCCAGGTGTCTTGCAGGACCATCCCGAAGACGCGGCGCACCTGGTCCCGGGAAAGATCGTGGGCGTCGACGCCGTCCAGCCGAATTCGCCCTGAATCGATCTCGTAGAAGCGCATCAGAAGGTTGACGATCGTCGTCTTTCCCGCTCCGGTTGGGCCGACGATCGCAATGGTCTGACCCGGCTGAACCTCGAGGTTGAAGTCAGCGATCAGAGGCTTGTCAGGTTCGTACTGGAACCGGACATGCTCGAGCGACACGCGTCCCGACGGTGAGGTCAGCTCGATGCCAGTGGCTCTGGCCGGTGCTTCCTCCTCGGCGGCCAGGAACTCAAAGACGCGCTCAGCTGAGGCGAGGCCCGACTGCAGGAGGTTCATCTGGCTCGCGATCTGGGTGATCGGCATCGTGAACTGGCGCGAATACTGGATGAACGCCTGCACGTCGCCGAGCGACATGGTGCCCGACGCAACTCGGTAGCCCCCCAGCACGGCGATGGCGACATAGTTGAGGTTGGCGAGGAATTGCAGTGCGGGCTGGATGATGCCCGACAGAAACTGCGCCCGGAAGCTTGCCTCATACAGCTCCTGGTTCTGCCGAACGAACTCCTCCAGCGCTTTGCGACGCCGGCCGAAGACCTGGACCAGCGTATGGCCGGTGTGCATCTCCTCGACGTGGCCATTGAGGGTGCCGGTCAAACGCCACTGCGCGGCGAACTGCCTCTGGGATCGTTTTGCGATCAGGATGGTGACACCTATTGACATCGGCACCGTGATCAATGAGATGGCCGCGAGCAGAGGGCTGATCGAGAACATCATCCCAAGGACGCCCACCACCGTGAGCGCGGAGATGAGCAGCTGGCTCAGGCCCTGCTGCAGGGTTGTGGTCACGTTGTCGATGTCGTTGGTGACGCGGCTGAGGATGTCGCCGTGCGCGTGGCTGTCGAAGTACTTCAACGGCAGCCGGGACAGCTTCGCCTCGACGTCCCGACGCATTCCATAGACGGTGCGCTGGGCGACGCCGGCCATGATGTAGCCCTGGGCCCAGTTGAACAGTGCGGCGAGAACGTAGACCAGGACGGCAAGCATCAGGATCTGGCCCAGCTGCGTGAAATCGATTCCCTTGCCCGGCGTCACGTTCATTCCGGAAAGCATTTGGGCGATCTGACCTTGACCGTGAGCACGCAGCAGCGCGATCGCCTGCTCCTTGGTCATCCCCGCCGGCAGGCTCTTGCCCATGATGCCGTCGAAGATCACGTTCGTCGCGTTGCCGATGATCTTCGGACCGATCACCGAGAAAGCCACGCTGGAAGAACCCAGCAGAACGACGATCGCGATCAGATGCCACTCGGGCCGAAGCCTGCCGAGGAGCTGGCGCAGGGTTTTGCCCATATCCCTGGACTTCTGCGCCGGCTGTCCCATGCCCATCCAGCCGCCGCCAAATCCCCGGCCCCCCATCGGCCGGCCCGCCGGGCCTCCCATCGGCGGATGAACGCTCATGCCGCTTCCTCGCCGAGCTGCGATTCGACGATCTCGCGATAGGGGTCGCAGCCCGACATCAGCTCGGAGTGGGTGCCGAGCCCTACGATCCGGCCACCGTCCATGACCACGATCCGGTCCGCGTGCATGATCGTGCTGACCCGCTGCGCGACGATGACCACGGTCGCGTTGTGCGTCTCGAGGTCCAGGGCCGCGCGCAGCCGCGCGTCGGTACCGGCATCGAGGGCCGAGAAGCAGTCGTCGAACAGATACACGACGGGTCGCTTGACAAGCGCACGCGCGATGGCCATCCGCTGGCGCTGGCCGCCCGAGAGGTTCGTGCCGCCCTGGTCGATCGGGGCGTCGAGCTGGGCCGGCATCGCGGCGACGAACTCGCGGGCCTGGGCCACCTCGAGCGCGTGCCAGAGCTCTTCGTCGGTCGCGTCGTCGCGGCCGAAACGGAGGTTCTCGGCGACCGTGCCGCTGAAGAGGTAGGCCCTTTGCGGGACGAGCCCGATTGCGCTCCACAGGCGCTCGAGCGCCTGTCGCCGAACATCGACGGCGTCGACCAGGACTTCCCCCGCAGTGACGTCGAAAAAGCGCGGAATCAGGTTCAGCAGAGTTGTCTTGCCGGAACCGGTGCCGCCGATTATCGCGATGGTCTCACCCGGCCGAAGAACAAAAGACAGATCGCTCAGAACCGCATGCTCACCGCCTGGGTAACCGAAGCTGACGCCGCGGAACTCGACGACGCCGGTCGTCGAGGGGGGCTGGACCGGGACCATGGGATCCGCGATGGATGGAGTGGTGTTCATGACCTCTTCGATGCGCGCTGAGCTCGCCTCCGCGCGGGGGACGAGGATGACCATGGCCACCGCCATCATCACGGCGACCAGGATCTGCAGGAGGTACATCAGGAACGCGGTGAGGTTGCCGATGGGCATCTGGCCGCTATCCACCAGCCTGCCTCCGAACCACAGCACCGCGACCGTGCTCAGATTCATGATCCCCATGAGCGCCGGCATCGCCAGGACGAAGATGCGATTGACTCGCAGGGCGGTCGAGGTCAGGTCGGCGTTAGCGGTCTCAAACCGCTGCTGCTCATAAGAGGTCTGGACGAAAGCACGGATGACCCTGATGCCGGTGATCTGCTCGCGCAGCACCTGGTTGATGCGGTCGATCTTGACCTGCATGGATCGAAACAGCGG
>JBGQGS010000214.1:0-3023 GCA_041497555.1 Candidatus Dormibacteraceae bacterium
CATCCCGGCGCGGAGAGCGTCGAGGTCTTCGGCCTTCGACCGGGCCGGGATGTGGCGCGTCACTCCCAGCATGGCCGCTTCCTTGAGCACGCCGGTGGACGCGACGCCCGAGACCGCCAGCGCCTTCGTGTTCGCCCATCCCGTGTGCGCATCGAACGACTCGAGGTAGGCCGGCCGGTCGGGCACCAACCGGTCCAGCAGCTCGACGGCGGGCATGCCGCCTTGAAACGCCGAGTAGAACCAGCCCCTTCCCACCACCCAGGGCCCGCCATGACTCGCCGTATATTCGGCGATCCGGCGTTCGACGTCGCCTTGGGTCTGGGCCCCGTAAAGGTCGAGCTCGGCCAGCGAGCGCGAGGCCATGAGGAAATGCACATGCGCGTCATTGAAGGCCGGCAGGATCGTGCCGCCGCGGGCGTCGATGAGGCGCGTGTTCCGGTCGCAAAGCGAGCGGACGTCTGTGTCCGACCCGGCGGCGCCGATTCGATCGCCCATCACCGCAATGGCGGTGGCGCGCTCCCGTGGAGGCCACACCATGCCGTTGACAATGGCCAGCGATGCCCTGGGCACGTCGGCATTTGTAGCGCACCCGCGCGACAATGTCTTGTGATGGCCAAGCTCGAAGCTGATGTCGCGCGCGCTTCGACGCTGCCCTCGACCGTTTACCTGGACCCGGCCGTGCTGGAGCGGGAGAAAGACAGGATCTTCTACCGAACCTGGCAGCTCGTGGCGCACATGGGCGAACTGGCCCGGGTCGGCGATTTCAAGCCGGCCACGATCCTCGACGAGCCGATTCTCTTGACCCACGCCCAGGACGGAAAGCTGCGAGGCTTCTACAACGTCTGCCGCCACCGCGCTGCGCAGGTGGTGACGACGCGCGGCAATCGGAAGTCGCTCCAGTGTGGATACCACGGATGGGTCTACGGCCTGGACGGACGGCTGCAGACCGCGCGAGAGATGGAAGGCACCGAAGACTTCGACAAGGCCGACTTCGGTCTCGTGCCCATACGAGTCGACACGCTGGGTCCTTTCGTCTTCGCGAACCTCGATCCAAACGCCGCCCCGTTGGCGGACTGGATCGGCGCGGTCCCGTCAGAGATCGCGGCTGCCGGGTACGACATGTCGAGCATGCGCCGTGTCGAGCGGCGTGACTATGAGATCGCGTGCAACTGGAAGGTCTACGTCGACAACTACCTCGAGGGATACCACCTCCCCATCGCGCATCCCGGCCTGTTCAAGGAGTTGGAGTACGACCAGTACCGGGTCGAGACGTTCCGCTACTACTCAAAGCAGCACGCACCCATCCGCGAGCTGAAACCGGGCGAGGTGCCGGGTCGCGATCGCCGGTACATCCGCATGCCGGGTGCAGAAGACAACGCTCTCTACTACTGGATCTTCCCCAACACCATGCTGAACATCTACCAGGACAACATCAGCACCAACGTCATCCTCCCGCTGGGGACCGACCGCACACTCACGATCTTCGAATGGTTCTTCGCAGAGCCCGGCACGGGCGCGGGCTGGGAATCGATGCAGCAGACCATCGCGTTCTCCGACGAGATCCAGCAGGAGGACATCGCCGTCTGCGAGCAGGTGCAAAGAGGGCTGCGGTCGCGCTCCTACAGCCGCGGGCGTTTTTCTGCAATGCGTGAGAACGGCGTGCACCACTTCCAGTCGCTGGTCACCGAATTCCTGGAAAGGGATTAGCCGGCGCCTTCGTCGCAGGCATAGGAAGCGTGAAGCGGAAGTCCGACCCTCCGCCGACCGTGCTGTCCACCCAGATCCGGCCGCCCTGCATCTCGACGATCTGGCGCGCGATCGCCAGACCCAGCCCCGTGCCGACGATCTTGTTGCTGTTCTTCTCGTAACGCTCGTAACGGCTGAACAGCTGCTTCGCGAATTCGGGTGCGATGCCGACGCCATGGTCGCGGACGCTGACCTCGACGAAGCCATCGCTCGCCTGGCTGGTGACCATGATCTCGCCTCCGTCCGGTGAGTACTTGATGGCGTTCGTCAGCAGGTTGGAGATGATCTGCTCGAGGCGGTCGGCATCGCACTGGACGATCGGCTGCGTAGAGTCGAGGTTGAAATCGATCACGTGATGCTCGCCCGACGCGCGTGCGCGCTCGACCGCCTCCTGCAGCGCAATATTGATGTTCACCGGTTCCAAGCGCAGTGGCAGGCGGCCCGCCTCGATGCGGTCGAGGTCGAGCATGTCGTTGATCATTCGGTTGAGGCGCAGAGCGTCCTTGTTGATGTCACCGGCAAAGCCTTTGACCTCGGCGATGGGAAGGTCCACGTCGCGGATCATCTCGCTGAAGCCCTGGATCCCAACGAGCCCAGTCCGAAATTCGTGGCTCACCAACGTGATGAACTCGCTCTTCAGCTGGTTCAGCCGCTCGACACCCGCCAGATGCGCGATCGCCGCCTCGTTGGCCACGTGCTCGGCGTCGGTGTCCTCGTACATGACGAGGAAGTACTCGACCCGGCCTGCTGCCCCGCGCACCGTGGTCGCGCTCCAGTGCAGCCAGACGCTGGTCCGGTCGCCGCGGACGGCTAGGCTGTCCGACTCCACGGTGTCGACCATTCCGATCCACAACGGCTGAAACAGCTCGGAGACTCGTGCGAACTCGGCGGGATCCAGGTACTCGCTAACCGCGGCTCCGATCATGGCATTTGAATCCACCCGTAAGAGAGAGGCCATCCGCGGATTGACGTCGATGACGTGCATATCTGTCCCCACGCGTGCGATGCCCAATGGGGCGTGGATGATGATCTCGTTGAGCAGGTTGTTGCGTCGCCCAAGCTGGTGCTCCGCACGCTGGCTCTTCAGCAGGAGGGACAGCGAATCCCTGTGGGAAAGAACCTGGCTCCCGACCAGCAGGACTCCAATGCTTCCCGCCAGAACGGTCTCGAGCCGGTCCAGCACCTGGTCGCCGGCGGCGAGCTTGATCGCCGTGACCGCCGCCGCGAACACCGCGACCCACGGCAGGGCGAGCTGCCACAGCTCGATGGGGCCCTCG
>JBGQGS010000215.1:0-3005 GCA_041497555.1 Candidatus Dormibacteraceae bacterium
ATGATGCCCACCCGCACCTCGCGGCGTGTCGGAAGTCCACGGACCAGTGCGACCATGACAAGGAACGCGAGGATGAAGCGGAGCTCGAGAAAGGGCAGCGTCGGGTAGTGTGTGAGCGCGTCCTTGACCAGGACGAAGGTCCAGCCCCAGACGGCCGTGGTCATGAGCAAGAAAAGGACGTAGATCAATGAAGCGACTGTGGGCGCCGTGGCGCATGGAGTACATCGCGGGCGAGCAACGACCGGGCTGCCTGTTCTGCCGCGTCATCGAGCACCCGGACGACAAGGACGCCGAGCTCGTGGTATGGCGCCCCGATGGCGCGCTCGTGATCATGAACAAGTTCCCCTACAACCCCGGCCACTCGATCGTGGCCCCGCTCGGGCATGTGGCGGGGCTGGAACTGCTCGACGACGATCAAACCACCCTCCTGATGCGCGCCCTGCGCAGGACCATCGACGTCCTTCGCAGCACGCTCGCGCCGGAAGGCTTCAACATCGGGGTCAACATCGGGCGCGCCGCCGGAGCCGGCATTCCAGACCACGTGCACCTTCACGTCGTGCCGCGCTGGAACGGCGACACCAACTTCATGGCGGTCATCGACGACGTCAAGGTCGTAAACGAGGCCTTGGCCCAGACGGCCGCGAAATTGAAGGAGGCTTTCGCAAAAAGCTGACCCTGCCTCCGACGATGGTCGCGACCACGCGGCCCTCGTCGATCACGGTCATATCGCACAACTTCCCTGGTCGCAACCCGCCGAGGTCCCTCTCCATTCCGACGGCGTAGGCCGCCCCCGCGGTGTAGGCACGGAGCGCCGAGGCCCGCGACACGGCCAGGTCAGGATGCCAGGCCGCTTTTCGTCGCCATACGGTCGCCGCCTCGATGCCGGCCAGCGGATCCGCCGTCTCCACCGGGGCGTCCGACCCGAAGGCAAGCCGCGCACCCGCCCGCTCCAGCGCGCCCCAAGCGTACGAATGAGCTGTGACCCGCGGCCAGTACTCATCCGCCAGTTCGCGATCGGCCACCGCGTGGATGGGCTGCATGGAGGCGATCACGCCGATGCGCGCGAACCGCTTCACGTCCTTGGGGCTCACGCACTGCGCGTGCTCGATGCGCGGCCTCCAGTTGGACCACGCCCCCTTGCGCGTGGCGAGCGCGTCGAGCGCCCGGTGCACGGCGCCGTCGCCGATCGCGTGCACGCAGACGTTGAGCTCGGCCCGAGCGCAGCGCTCGACCAGGTCCAGCAGGTCTGCCTGAACGAGTCGAGGCGTGCCGGACCCGTCGAGCATCTCCGCGGTGCGACTGCCCAGCGACCCGTCGAGGAACGCCTTCACGCCCCAGATGCGAAGCCACTCATCGCCCCATCCGGACCGCACGCCCAAGCGCTCCGCGTGCGGGAGGTCGGTAAGCGGAAGGTTGTAGGTGATTCGAACCGGCAGACGCCCTCGTGTACGGAGCCTCTGCCACGAGCCGAATCCCCGCGCGGTGTCCATCGAATGGACTGCCGTCAGGCCAAGGCCGGCAAGGCCCGTAAGAGCTCGCGCCATCGCGTCGTCCAGCTGGGCGTCGCCGGGAGGGGGTACCAGGTCGGAGACGAGCTGCATTGCGGTTTCGCGAAGGATGCCGGCCGGCTCGCCGAGCTCATCCCGATCGATCCGGCCGCCGGGCGGATCCTCGGTGGCGCGCTCGATACCCGCGAGACGCAGCGCAGCGCTCGAGACCCACGCCGAGTGCCCGTCCTTTCGCCGAACGTAGGCCGGCCGGCCACCCGCCGCGTCGTCGAGCCGGCTGCGGGTCGGAAACGACGGGTCCGGCCACGCGTCGTTGTACCAACCGGACCCTACGACCCACGCTTCATCAGTCAGCCGTCCCGACCACGAGCGGATCCGCGCCAGGGCCTCGTCCAGGCTCGCCGTCCCGGTCAGGTCCAGGGTCAGGTTGCGATCGGCGAGGCCTTCGAGGTGGACGTGCGCGTCGATCAGGCCGGGCCACGCCCGACCGCGCAGGCGAACCATCTGAGCGCCGCGACCCGCCGCCGAACGCGCCGCCTCGCCGACGGCCAGGATCCTGCCGTCGAGTCCAGCCGCGACCTCTGGAACGCAACCCGCAAACAGGGTGGGCTGCATCACATCAAGGGGTCACAGACCGTAAGTCTTGGCGATGATCTCCTTCATGATCTCGTCCGTCCCGGCGCCGATCCGCGCCAGGCGGGCGTCGCGCCAGGCGCGCTCGACTGGAAACTCGCTCATGTAGCCGTGGCCGCCGAGGATCTGGATCGCATCGTCGGCCACGTCACACGCGACCTGCGTCGCCAGGAGCTTGGCCTGCGAGATCTCTCGCACCGGATACTCGCCCTCGTCCCACTGCTTTGCTGTCTGGTAGACAAAGGATTGAACCGCGGCGATCTTGGTACCCATATCGACGAGCTTGTGCTTGATCACCTGGAACTGCGAGATCGGCTGGCCGAAAGCCTGGCGGTTGCGCGCGTATTCCATCGTGTACTCGAACACGCGAGCCGCGCCCGCGATCGCCCCGGCGGCCGCGATCATGCGCTCGCCCTGGAGCTCCCACATCAGGTTCTTGAACCCTTCGCCTTCCTCTCCGATGAGGTTGGCGGCGGGTACGCGGCAATCTTCGAAGAGCAGCTCCGCCGTGTCCGAGGAGTGCATGCCGAGCTTTTTCAGCGTCCGGGTGACCTGGAAGCCGGGGGTGCCCTTCTCGATGACGAGAAGGTTGAATCCCCTGTGTCCACGCTCGCGGTCGCCTTTGGCCACCACCAACGCCCAATGACAGCGGGCTCCGTTGGTGATGAAGATCTTGCGACCGTTGACGATGAAGTGATCTCCATCCCGGCGCGCCACGGTCGTGATCGCCGCCACGTCCGAGCCAGCATCCGGTTCGGTGATGGCCAGGGCGGCGATCTGCTCGCCGCGGATGGCGGGGACCAGCCACTTTCGCTTCTGCTCCTCGGTGCCGAACTTGAACACGGGCGGCGTGGCCATCTCGGC
>JBGQGS010000216.1:0-2983 GCA_041497555.1 Candidatus Dormibacteraceae bacterium
CACGCGTGCGCGTCCACGCCTCCTCGTCCATGTAAGCGAGCATCAACACCTTGCCGGACTGCGCGTCCTGGACGACAGCCGGCACGAGGCCCTGCGAAAAGTCTGGTTTCATGGCCTGATCTCCAAACCCTGGGCGGCCAGCTGTTGCTTGACGGCCGCAATGGAAAGCTTGCCGAAATGGAACACGGACGCCGCCAGCATCGCCTCGGCGCCACCCTCGGTCAGTGCCTGGAACATGTGGTCCACGGTGCCGGCGCCGCCAGACGCAATGACCGGCAGCCGCACAGCAGAGGTAATGGCCTTGAGCAGCCCGAGGTCGTAGCCCGCGTGCGTGCCGTCCTGGTCCATCGACGTGAGCAGGATCTCACCCGCCCCGAGCCGCTCGCCCATCACGGCCCACTCCACGGCGTCCCGACCGCTCGTTCGCCGGCCGCCGTGGCTGAACACCTCCCAACCTGGCTGTTCCACGCGGCGGCGCGCATCGATGGCGAGCACGACGCACTGTGACCCGAACACCTCCGCGCATTCACCGATCAGGTCGGGATTCTCGAGGGCTGCTGTGTTGACGGAGACCTTGTCGGCGCCGTGCGTCAGCAGCTCGGCCATGTCCTCGACGCTGCGGACCCCGCCTCCGACCGTCAGCGGGATGAAGACCTGGTCGGCGGTGCGCTCGACCGATTCGAGCAGGATCTTCCGCGCATCGGAGGACGCCGTGATGTCGAGGAAGACGATCTCGTCAGCGCCCTCTCGGTCGTAGTTCGCCGCAAGCTCCGCTGGGTCACCGGCGTCCCGCAGGTTCTTGAACTTCACTCCCTTCACGACGCGCCCGTTCGTGACGTCCAGGCAAGGGATGATCCTTTTTGCTGGCATGGCTAGCTGCAGAAGGCCACGAAGTTTCTGTACACGCGCAGGCCGTCCGGCCCGCTCTTCTCTGGGTGGAACTGGGTGCCCATCACGTTGCGCTTCGCCGCAGCCGCTGCGGGCGAGTGCTCGCTGGACGCGATCGCATGGGGGGTGGATTCGGGTGTGTACGAGTGCACGAAATAGAAATAGGAGCGGTCCGCGATTCCCTGCCAGAGCGGAGAGTCGTCCGTCCGCGTCAGCCGGCACCAACCGATCACCGGAATCCGCGCGCTGTTCTTCACCTCGACCACCTTTCCCGGCAGCAGGCCGAGGCCCTGGTGATGGCCGTGCTCGATCGACTCTTCGAAGAGCAGCTGATACCCGAGACACACGCCCATCACCGGCTTCCCCTTGGCAGCCAGCTCGACGATGCGGCGCCCCAGCCCGTGGTCGGAGAGCTTCTCCAGCGCAGGGGCGAAGGCCCCGACTCCTGGCAGGACCAAGCCGGCGGCCTGCTCGAGGTCGTCGGGATCCGCTGTGAGCTTCGGCTCCGCCCCCACGTGCGCCAACGCCCGTTCGACGGAACGTACGTTGCCGACTCCGTAATCGACAATCGCGATCAATCGAGCAGGCCTTTGGACGACGGCACGCCCGCGGCTCCACCCGGGGACATCGCCTGGGCCAGCGCCAGACCGAGCGCCTTGAAGGTTGCCTCCGCGATGTGGTGGCGGTTGCGGCCGCGGATCACGTCGACATGGATGGTGGCTCCCAGGTGGATCGACAGCGCACGCCAGAATTCCTCGAGCACCTCGGATTCGAGCGTTCCGATGCGGCCCTTCAGCCCGACGTTGTACGACAGGAAAGGACGCTTGCCGAGGTCGATCACGACGCGGGCCAGCGATTCGTCCAGGGGCGCATAAGCCGAGGCGAAGCGCGTGATCCCGGCCCGGTCGCCCAGGGCCTGGGACAGCGCCTGGCCGACCACAATGCCGACGTCCTCGACCAGGTGGTGCGTGTCGACGTGCAGGTCGCCTGAACCCCGCAGCGTGATGTCGAAGCCCCCATAACGTGCGACCTGCTCGACCATGTGGTCGAGAAAGGCGAGGCCGGTCGCGACCTTGATCCGGCCTCGCCCGGCGAGATCGACCTTCGCCGCGAGGCGCGTCTCCTTGCTCTTGCGTGCAACCTCACCCTTTCTTGCCTTGCTACTCAAGCCTCGCCTCCAAAGTTTTGCCGAGCACTAGCGGCGCCGGGTTCGTATACCGGAATGGGAGCGCCGGCCCTATCCGTCGCACTGCTGCTTTCAAGGCGCATAAGGGCCGGGTCCCGGCGCGCAGCGCCCGGCGATGAGGGAAAACCATCCGGGTTTTCCCTCATATCTCTACTCAAGTCGCACCTCCACTGCGTGCGCGTGCGCGGTGAGTCCCTCCAGCTCCGCGAGCCGCACGCAGGCGTCGCGCAACATCTCCAGGTCCCCGCGGTTCAGGCTGAGGACGCTCGTGCGCTTCATGAACGTGTGGACGCCGAGCGGCGAACCGAATCTCGCCGCACCGGCGGTCGGCAGGGTGTGGTTCGGACCTGCCACGTAGTCGCCGAGGGGGACTGTCGCGTACGGTCCGACGAATACAGCGCCCGCGTTCTCAACCTGCGTCGCGCGCCGGCTTGCGTCGCCGGTAATGATGAGCAGGTGCTCCGGCGCGAAGTCGTTGGCCAGGTGCATCGCCTGGTCGAGGTCCTCGGCGACGACGATGCAGCAGTTGGCCTGGCGGATGATCTCCTCGCGTTCCAGCCCGCCGACCAGGCTCTCAAGCTCCTCCTCGACGCGATCCGCCAGCAGCGATGAGTCCGTGACGAGAACCGCCCAGGCGAGCGGGTCGTGCTCCAGCTGCGCGGCCAGGTCTGCGGCGACGTAATCCGGTCGCGCGCGTGAGTCGGCGATGACCATGACTTCGGTCGGGCCCGCGATGCCGTCCACTCCGACCGCGCCGAACACCTCGCGCTTCGCGAGGGTGACGTAAATATTTCCTGGGCCCGCCACGACGTCGACGCGAGGGATGGTGGTGGTCCCATAGGCAAGCGCGGCGATCGCCTGCGCTCCGCCGATCCGGTACACGGCATCCACGCCGGCGATGTGCGCGGC
>JBGQGS010000217.1:0-2917 GCA_041497555.1 Candidatus Dormibacteraceae bacterium
GCACCATGTCGTAGGCCCACGAGCCCCCTTCGCGCTCGAGGGATTCGCGCAAAGGTAGGTCGGAGTCGAAGAGGTTGTAATCGACGAGCGGGGGCGGCTGATTCATTCCAGCTCCCTCGCTAGCTCAGCAACCAACCGAAGTTGCTCCTTCCGCTCAGAGGTGTCGAACGCCATCGGCGAGACGATGAGCGTATCGACTCCCGCGTCGCGGAAAGCCCTGATGCGCTCCTTCGCGCGTTGGGCCGACCCGGCGATGCTGACGGCGTCGATCAGGTCGTCCGGCAGCGCGAGCATCGCCTCGCTCTTCTGGCCGGCCAGGTAAAGCTCCTGTATCTGCTGCGCCTCCCGCTCGAATCCGTACGAAGAAACGAGGCGGTTGTAGAAGTTCTGCTCACGCGATCCCATCCCCCCGACGTACAGGGCGAGCACCGGCCGCATGGCGTTGCGCGCCACATCGACATCGTCACCGATCATCACGTTGACGCTCGGACAGATCCGGAAATCCTCCAGGGACCGTCCCGCCCGCACCGCACCCTCTTCGAGCGGCACACGAAGCGCCGCCGTGTGCTCAGGGGAGAAGAACACCGGCAGCCAGCCGTCTGCTATCTCACCGGCCAGGGCAACGTTCTTCGGGCCGAGCACCGCCAGGTAGATCGGGATCCGCTCCTGCACGGGCCGGATGGTGAGCTTGAGCACCTTGCCGGGACCGTCCGGCAGCGGCAGCTCGATGGTCTCGCCGTGGAACTCGACCTTCTGGTGCGCGAGTGCCATGCGCACGACGGCCACGTACTCACGGGTGCGCTGGAGCTGCTTGGCGAACCGCACCCCGTGCCAGCCTTCCGACACCTGCGGGCCCGACGTTCCAAGGCCCAGCAGCATCCGGCCACCCGACAGCTGGTCGATCGTCGCAGCGGTCATCGCGGTCATCGCGGCGCTGCGGGCGGGGATCTGGAAGATGCCCGACCCGAGCTTGATCCGGCTCGTGCCGGCAGCCAGCCAGGCCAGGACCGTCGCCGCATCCGACCCATACGCCTCGGCCGCCCAGACGGAGTCGTAGCCCAGCTCCTCGGCCGTGCGGGCGATGTCGAGCTGGTCGGCAGCCGTTAGACCGAAGCCCCAGTAGCCGACGCTTACACCGAGCTTCACTCACGAAAGCGTAGGCCGTTCTATCGGCCGGTCACCAACAGGGAGATGAGGAAGACGTTCAGGGTCACGATCACCGCGACCACCCCGGTGGCGATCAAAGTCGTCACCCAATGGTTGACCAAAGTGCCCATTAGCCCACGATCTCGGCAGAACAGCAGCAGCGGGATCAACGCGAACGGGATTCCAAACGACAGCACGACCTGGCTCAGCACCAGGGCGCGAGAGGGGTCTACCCCGACAGCGATCACTACCAGCGCGGGCGCCATCGTGATCGCGCGGCGGAGGAATAGTGGGATTTGGCGGCGGATGAATCCCTGCATGACGACCTGGCCGGCAAGTGTGCCCACCGATGATGAGGACAGGCCGGAGGCCAGAAGGCCGAGCCCGAAAAATATGTCCGCGCCGTTGCCAAGCTCGACGTGAAGACCAGCGAACGCCTGGTCGAGATCCTGAACGGGACCGATGCCGCGTCCGTAGAACGCAGCCGCGGCAATGGTCAGCATCGCGATGTTGATGAGCCCGGCGACGCTCATCGCGATGATCACATCCCATCGCTCGAAGCTGAAGATCTTGTGCTGTTCGGCCTCCGTTGCACCCACGACTCTTCTTTGAGTCAGGGCCGAGTGCAGGTAGATGACGTGGGGCATGACGGTCGCGCCGAGGATGCCCGCACCAAGCAGGACGCTCTCCGTGCCATCAAACCTGGGTGTGATGAGTCCGGTCACAACCCCGGAGACCGAAGGCCGGGCGAGAATCACCTCGAACGCAAAGGCGACCACGATCACCCCCACGAGCCCGGTGATGACAGCTTCGAAGCCGCGGAAGCCCCGCGATTGAATCGCGAGGATGCCGAACGCTGCGAAGGCGGTGATGATCCCGGCCGCGAAGAGCGGGACGCCTGGAAAGAGGAGGTGGATGCCGATCGCGGCCCCGATGAACTCGGCCAGGTCGGTGGCCATCGCGATGACCTCGGCCTGGATCCATAGGCCGACCACCGCTGGGAACGGAAACTTCAGCCGGCAGACTTCGGCCAGGTTGAGGCCGGTCGCGATGCCGAGCTTGGCGCTCATCGACTGAACCAGCATCGCCATGAGATTGGCGGCGAGGACGACCCACAGCAGCATGTAGCCGTACTTCGCCCCGCCGGCCATGTTGGTCGCGAAGTTGCCGGGATCCACGTAGGCGACCGCGGCGACGAACGCGGGGCCCAGGAAGGGGACCAGTGCCCGCAGGCCCCGGGTCTGGCCGTTGAGAGCCTTCTCCGCGGCTCGGAGTACCCGCTCCTCGCCCGGGAGCGCAACCGCTACAGGGTCGGGAATCGCCTTGATCGGAGGCTGAGCGAGCGGCGCCGGCGGGGCCGGTTTGGGGGCTGGGGCCTCAACGGCCAATTTGGCGCGCAGCCTCCACGAACATCGCCCGCGCCAGGCCGAGCGGGACGCTCACACGGCGCCCCTTGATGCGGACGGCGATGGGGCCTTCGAACTTGCTTTCGCCCAAGATCTCGATCCCCGTGCCGGGGAGCAGGCCGCGGCGCTCCAGCTCGCGAAGGCGTACGGGATCGTCATCCGAGACGCCCTGCACGACCACCCTCTCTCCCACGCGGCATTCGCTGAGCGGGCGATCGCTGAGCGGGCGGACCTTGCCGCCGAGCGTCGGGATGGCATGACCGTGGGGATCGAGCTCCGGGCGGCCGAGCAGTTCGAAGATCCGCCGCTCCATCCGTTCCGAGATGACGTGTTCGAGGCGCTCGGCCTCGTCGTGGACCTCGTCC
>JBGQGS010000218.1:0-2869 GCA_041497555.1 Candidatus Dormibacteraceae bacterium
GAGCGCATCGGCCGGGATCTCGTCGAAGATGCGGTGGGCGTCGAAAGGACCGTAGTAGTCTCCGACCCCGGCATGATCGCGGCCAACGATCAAGTGGCTGCACCCGTAGTTCTGCCGGAAGACGGCGTGGAGCAGGGCTTCGCGCGGACCCGCATAGCGCATCTCCAGGGGGTAGCCGGCCTGGATCACAGTGTCGGGCACGAAGTACCGCTCGACCAGCGCGTTGATGGCGCGCACTCGGACCTCGGCGGGGATGTCGCCCGGCTTCAACTTCCCCAGGAGCTGGTGTATGAGCAGGCCGTCACACGTCTCGACGGCGACCTTGGCCAGGTACTCGTGCGCGCGGTGCATCGGGTTGCGGGTCTGAAAGGCGGCGACCGTCTTCCAACCCTTCGCTTCGAATAACCCCCTCGTCTCAGCGGGTCGCATATAGATGCCCGGGTGGCGGTCGGGAAAGGAGGCCTCGCTGAGGACGCGCACCGGACCGGCCAGATTGACCGGCGGCTGGGCCATGACCTTGGCCACGCCAGGATGCTTCTCATCTGCGGTCCGGAACACCTGCCGGCACTCGTACTCCTTGTCGATCGAGTACTTCTCCTCGACCTGCATCGTGCCCATCAGCTCACCGCTCTCGGAATCGATGAGCGCCACCTCCTGACCCAAGGCGACTTGCCCAGCGTCCTCGTCGGTGGCGGAGAGGGTGATGGGGATCGGCCAAAAGGTGCCTCCCGTCAGGGTCATCGAGCGGCACACGCCCAGCCAATCGTGCTTACCCATGAAGCCCGCGAGCGGCGTAAAGGCACCGATCCCGAGCATCACGAGGTCGGAAGTCTCGCGCGAAGTCATCGGTAGCTGCGTCAAGCCGGCCGCCCATTCCCTCTCCTGAGCCCGCTCTGCGAGCGGCACCAGCAGCGGCCGAAGTTGCCGTTCCGGCCCGTGGGGCCTGACCAGAGAATCAGCTGACACGACCGGCCTCGATGAAGCGACGAACGTTCTCACGCCAGGGGACCTGCCTGGTCTCCAGATCGTTGACGACGTCGGCGCGGTCGTAGTCGACGCGCTCCAGGGCGATCGCAGCCGCGCCATCTCCTTTCACCTCCACCACCGCGAACGAAGGGCGCGGATCGCCGTCCAGGTTCCACGCGACGCTGCCGGCGTTGACCAGGTGCCGGCCACCGAATCGGCGGTGTGTAGGCACGTGGGTGTGGCCGCAAGCCATGACGCAGCTCCAAGCAGGCGTGTCGAATGCCTCCAGGGGCGTGGTGGGGAAGATGCCCTTCTCGTCGCTGCCCGGAGAACCGTGAACAAGAAGGCAGCCGTCGATCTCGGCCTGCGTAGGCAGGCCAGCCAAGAACCGAAGGCCGTCACGTCCCAGTTGCTCGCGTGTCCATTCCAGTGAGCGCAGCCGCTCAGGCGTCTCGTCCGCCGGCCAGTTACGGAGAGGGACCGTGGCCGGATCGACCAGGTAGCGGTCGGTGTTGCCGCGGATCGTTGTTGCGCGGCCAAGCCCCCGCAATTCCGCCAGCGTCTCCATGGGCCGTGGGCCGTGGGCGGCCAGGTCGCCGGCGATGAGGACCATGTCAGGTCTCATGACCCTGATCTTCCTGAGCACGGCTCGCAAAGCTTCGACGTTTCCGTGGATATCCGAGATGACACACAGCCTCACCGGACCTGGATGACCGGGAGCCGGCGGAACGCTCGAATGCTGACCTGGGCGGCCAGCTTGCGCACCAGGTCTCGGAACGCCTCAGCCTGGGGACTGCCCGGCACCGCTGCCGCCGGCCGGCCGGAGTCGGCGCCCTCGCGAATGCTGTCATCGAGTGGAAGGGCGCCCAGAAAAGGGATGCCAAGCTCCGCGCTGGCCGTTTTGGCGCCGCCGGTGGAGAAGGGGTGGTGACGCCGGCCGCACTCGCACTCGTAGTAGCTCATGTTCTCGATCAGCCCGAGGATCGGCACGTTGAGCTGGCGGAACATCGCGACCGCCTTGACGGCGATATCAACGGCCATCCTCTGTGGGGTGCAGACCACCGCCACACCGGTCAGTGGTATCGACTGGGCGAGACTCAAGGGGGCGTCGCCGGTGCCCGGCGGAAGATCGATCAGCAGATAGTCGAGCTCTCCCCAGAGAACCTCGGTGAGCAGCTGCGTGACCATCTTGCCGACCATCGGTCCCCGCCAGACCACCGCGTCCTGGCTCGAGCTCGTCAGCAGCGCCATCGAGATCAGGTCGACTCCATGGGCGCGCACCGGCAGCAGCTTCTGGTTCTCCGGATCGAACGGTGGCTGCTCTCGAGTGCCCATGACAGAAGGGATGGTTGCACCGTAGATGTCGGCATCCAGAAGCCCGACCCTGGCGCCCTCGGCGGCCAGCGCCACCGCGAGGTTGGCGCTTACAGTGGACTTTCCGACACCACCCTTGCCGCTTGCGATCGCGATCGTGTTCTTGACGCCCGGGAGCAGACCGCCCGCTGGAGCCGAGGAACGCACGTTCGAGGTCATGCGAATCTCCACCGCCTCGACTCCGGCGAGGCCCGTGACAGCATCTCGAGCCTGGCCCTCGAAGCGATCGCGTACCGGGCAGGCCGGAGTCGTCAGCTCGAACGTGAAGCTGACCCGACCGCCGTCCACCTTCAAGTCCTTGATCATCCCCAGCGACACCACGTCGCGGCCCAGGTCTGGATCTTTGATGGTGGCGAGGGCGCCCATTACGTTCGCGGCCGAGGGGCCAGCGTTACTTGAAGCCATTTCGCCCCGCCCCGACCGCAAACCTCCGCGTCGGGCAAATCCGCCGGTCGCGCAACTCCTGCAGTGTCCGCCCCAGCTTGTTCATCATCGTCACGCCGTCGGCGCACGAGAATTCGTAATCGCC
>JBGQGS010000219.1:0-2772 GCA_041497555.1 Candidatus Dormibacteraceae bacterium
GACCCGGCCCAGGCGATCAGGTCTTTGAGTCCTCGATCGAACGGGATCTGGGGCTCCCAGCCAAGGTCTTTCTTCGCCTTGGTGATGTCGCTCACGTAGTAGGTCTGGTCGCCCTCGCGCCAGTCCGCAAAGGTGTACTTCGGCTTCTTGCCCATCAGCTGGCCGATCTGGTCGATGACCTCGAGCAGATTTCTCTGGTTCACCGGGCCACCGCCGACGTTGTAGATCTCTCCTCGCGTCTCGTCGATCTTTTCGATCACGGTCGCATACAGCGCGCAGAGGTCTCGCGCGTCGAGCAGGTCGCGCACCTGGGTGCCGTCGCCGTAAATGGCCAGGGGCCGGTCATTGAGGATCGAGTGGACGAAATGCGCGACCCACCCCTGGTCCTCGGTTCCGTACTGGTGGGCGCCGTAGATGCAGCTCTGCCGCAGGACGACGGTGTTCATGTGAAAGCAGCGGGCGTAGTCCCTCACGTACTGGTCGGCAGCGCCTTTGCTGCAGCCGTATGGACTGTGGAAGTCGATCGGTTGGCTCTCTTTACAGGCAACGTTGTTGCGATCGAGCTTTCCATACACCTTATTCGTCGATGCAAATAGAAACGGCGCCTCCAGGTTGTGCAGGCGCACCGCCTCCAGCAGATTGAGAGTCCCCGCAGCGTTGACATCGAAGTCGGTAGTCGGGTCAACCAGCGATGTCGTGACGGCGACCTGCCCGGCGAGGTGCAGGATCGCGTCCTGGTGCTTGACGTGCTCGGCCAGTGCGCTGGCGTTTCTCACGTCTTCCTTGATGAAGGTCGTCCGGGTTGGATGCTGGGTGATCAACCACTTGAGGTTTCGCTCAGTCCCCGGCCGGCTGAGATTGTCGAGCAGCGTTGTGTGCCACCCCTCGGCGATCAAGTGGAGCGCAGCGTTGACTCCAAGGAAGCCGGCACCGCCGGTGATGAGGATGCGGCGGTCGGCACTGGGCGCGGAGCCACGTACCGGGCGCGCTTCAACGCGTGAGGATGTTCTGGTTTCTTTCATCAGCCTGCTCGGGTCCACCGGGGACCCCTACGTTAAGACAATCACCCGCCAACGGCGGCACAGGCGTGGCTGTCAGCTGCGCACCGCCGTTTCGCCGGCCACCCATCCCTACCATAGACGCGTGACCCCGCCCAAGCGGTCGATGTCAGACCCCGACGCGCGGTCCGTGCGCTCCAACTGGGAGAGCGAGGTTCGCATGGCCGGCGTGTATGAGGCACTTGCCGGCGTCACATCGGATGTCCGGCTCAAGCGCCGATTGACCACCCTGGCCGAGACCGAAACACGGCATGCTGACGCCTGGGCGTCGCTGCTGGATTCCGGAGTCGGCAAGCCCACGAACCAGGGGCCTCGCCTCACAGCCCGCGCGCTCGCGGCGCTGGCGCGTGTGGCCGGCATAGGCCCGGCGCTGGCCTTGGCGGGTGCCGCCGAAGGCCAGGTTCTACGTTCTTACCTTAACCAGGTCTCGACCGTGGCCGACGAGCGGGCGCAGGGCGTGCTGCGCCAGGTGCTCCCCGAGGAGCTGGATCACCAGTCGGCCGAGGATGTGGCCGGAGAGCCCACGGCGTCGAAGCCCTCGGAGCAAGAAGTCGCCGCTGGCGTGATTCCGCCGGCCGCCGAGGAATGGCACAGCGGTGGAATCGAAAGCATTCGGAACGTGATCTATGGCGTCAACGACGGCCTGACCGCAACGCTGGGCGTGCTCGCCGGCGTTGGCGGCGCGAGCGTCAACCCACGGGTCGTGCTGATCGGAGGGCTCTCGGCCATGGTCGCCTCGGGCGTCTCGATGGCTGGTGGGGCGTACCTCGCGAGCAAGTCGCAGCGCGAGGTCTTCGAGGGTCAGCTCGCCCGAGAGGCGGCCGAGATCGAGGCGATGCCCGACCTCGAGCGGGCTGAGCTGGTCCAGATCTATCGCTCCAAGGGCCTGACCCCGGACGAGGCTGCGACCATCGTCGGGCGAATCACCTCGGACAAGAAAGTCTGGCTCGAGACTCAGGCGCGCGAAGAGCTGGGGCTGGACGTTGCCCAGTTCGAGAACCCGGTGCGCGAGGGGCTCGTGGCTGGAATCTCGACGCTCATCGGCGGAGCCATCCCGGTGGCGGGCTACTTGTTGGGCCGGCTCTTGCTCGCGGCCGCCTTCAACGGGCTAGCGGCGCTGGTGGTCGCATTTGTCGTGAGCGCGGGCTTCCTCTTCGCGATCGGCTCGGCACGGTCGTTCTTCACCGGGAAGGGCGGTGTCCGGTCGGGCCTGGAGATGCTGGCGGTGGGATCAATAGTCGCGGCCCTCACTTACGGAGTGGGCCTGCTGTTCCGCGTCTAGCTCCCTCAGCCGGTGGCGGTGCCCCGGAAGTAAGCGATGCTCACCACCCACGCCGCGCCGGCAAGGATCACCGCTTCGCGCCGACGACTTCCACCTTGAGCGTAGAGGTATGCGCCTGGCAGGAACAGGACGGCGAATACTCCGTACACGACGTGTAGGAGCTCTGTGGGGCGGCTTCCAAAAGCCAAAGCGGCCAGGCCGAGCAGTCCTTGAACGGCGGTCAAGCCGGCCATGATCACGTAGCTCGAACGGAACCCACCGGAAAGCTCGGCGTTGCGAAAGTACCGATACGTACCCCAGACTGCCAGCGCGAGCGCGAAGACCAGAAGCGCCCAAGCTCCCACGCTGTGCAGGAAAGCGAGCGCTTGCATCAACCGGCGCGGAGCTGGTCGACGAACTTCAAGTTCGAGGTCTCGAAACCTGCCCGCGGAA
>JBGQGS010000220.1:0-2693 GCA_041497555.1 Candidatus Dormibacteraceae bacterium
CCCGGCACGAAGTCGCTCGCCTCGTCCCCTGGTCCGTAACGCTCGACCCTGGTCATGTCGTTAGCGGGATAACGGCCAGCGACATGCGCTCACCAGGTGCGCGTCACCTTGCTCGAGGCCCTCGGCCGGTCGGGGTCGATCCCACGGGCGAGCGCGACCCGGTGCGCGAGCAGCTGCCCGAGCACGGCAAGCGTCAATGGGGTCAGCTCCTCGGGCAAGCCCGAGTCGAGGCTGACGGTCGACTCCGAATCACCCTGGTCGCCGATTCCATCGAGCAGCCTGATGACCCGACTGCCTTCATCGGTCAGGCGCCGCCCGATCGATTCCATGTCCGCGGACACCTGCCCGCGCCCATCTACCAGCACAACCGGAAAGCCCGGGTCAAGCACCGCGATCGGTCCATGCTCGAAATCCGCGACCGACCACGCGCGAGCCAGCACGTGGCTGGTTTCGGTGAGCTTGAGGGCGATCTCCTCCGCGGTGGAGAAATTGAAACCCCTACCGAGGACGATTGCGCGCGGGCCCAGGAGCGCAGGGACGAGGCGGTCCAGCTCGTCGTCCTGCTCGAGCGCCGCCGACAACGCCGGCGGCACCTGGCCGAGGGCAGCCTCGAACGATGGATCCGGGTCAAGGGCCTGCGAGATCAAAGCGAGCGCGAGCAGGCTAGCGGTGTAGGTCTTGGACGCGGGAATGCTGCGCTCGGGCCCGGCTCCCAGGGGCAGCAGCAGCTCCGCGGCGTGGGCCAGTCGCGAGTCCTGATCGTTGGTCACCGCGACGGTCACCAAACCCTGGCGTGCGGCCTCCTCGATCACCGCTATCACATCGGGCTCCGCGCCCCATTGCGAGATGCCGATCACGCATAGCCCCTCGAGATCGGGCGGGCTGCTGTAGCTGGTGAACAGGGAGGGCGCCGCCAGCGCCACCATCATGTGGTTGCGCACTCCGAAGAGGTACTTGGCGTAAAGCGCGGCATGGTCCGAGCTGCCTCGTGCGGCGATGACAAGACCGTGTGTCTTCGACGAGCGAAGTCGCGCGGCGATCGATGAGACAGCGCCGCGGCTCTCGGCGAGCATGCGCGAGGCCAGCAGCGGCTGCTCGCCGATCTCTTCTCGAAAGCGACTCATCTGAACTTACGTTGTGGCGGCTTGCTCGCGCTCTCTCAGAACCCGGCGCAGGATCTTGCCGGTGGGAGACTTCGGGATCTGATCGACCACCTCGACGCGACGGATCTTCTTGTGCGGCGCAACCCGCGCCGCGACGAACTCCATGATCTCTTCAGGCGACTGCGGCTGCTTCAGCACGACGAACGCTTTCGGCACCTCCTCACCCTCTTCGTCGCGCACCCCGATGACGGCGGCGTCGGCGACGTTCGGGTTGGAAAGCAACAGCGCTTCGAGCTCGGCGGGCGCGACCTGGAAGCCCTTGTACTTGATGAGCTCCTTCAGGCGGTCGACGATGAAGTACTGGTCGTGCTCGTCGATGTGCCCGATGTCACCGGTGTGGAAGAACCCGTCGGCGTCGATCGAGTTGCTTGTGGCGTCCGGGTTGTTCAGATAACCCTTCATGACCTGCGGTCCCCGAATCCAGATCTCGCCATCCTCGTTCCGATCGAGCTCCTTGCCCGTGGCCCCATCAACGATCTTGCACTCCGTGTTCGGCACCGCCAACCCGACCGAACCGGGCACGACCTCCGCCGCGTTGTCGGGCACGACGTGCGACACGGGACTGGTTTCGGTGAGACCGTAGCCCTGGCTCAGGCGGCAGCCGATGCGCTGGCTGGCTGCGCGAGCGGTATCTGCATCCAGAGGAGCGGCGCCGGAGAATGCCCATTTCACCGAAGTGAGGTCGTACTTGTCGATCGCGGGGTGCTTTGCCAGCAAGACGACGATGGGCGGGACGAGGAGCAAGCGCGTCACTCGGTAGTCCTGCACCGCCTGGAGGCAGGGCTCGAGCTCGAAGCGCTGCATGGTGACCAGCGTCGCGCCGGCGAGCAATCCCAGGTTCATGATCACCGTCATCCCATAGATGTGAAAGAACGGTAGGAACGCCAAGAGCTTTTCGTCTTCAGAGATCTTGATGCACGCGGCGGTCTGGACCAGGTTGGCGACCAGGTTGCGGTGAGTGAGCATGACGCCCTTCGAGAAGCCTGTCGTGCCGCTCGAGTAGGGCAGCGCGACCAGGTCCTCCGCCGGATCGATGTGAACCTCAGGAGCCTTGCCATCGACCAGCAGGGAGGCGAATGGAACCGCCCCCTCCGCTTCGCCGAACACGATGATCTCCTCGACCTTCGACTTGGCCGCGGCCTCCTGCGCCTTGCCGACCAAAGGTGGAACCGTGAGCAGCAGGCGCGCTCGCGAATCGTTCAGCTGGAAGGCGATCTCATCTGCCGTGTAGGTCGGGTTGAGGGTGGTGTTCACGCCGCCCGCAGTCGCGACACCGTGGAAAGCGATCGGATATTCGGGCAGGTTGGGAGACATGATCGCCAGCACGTCGCCCTTCCGGAATCCGCGAGCGTGCAGGCCCGCGGCCAGCTTGGAGACGCGGTCCGCGATCTGCCTGTAGGTGTAGGAGCGGCCGCTTGCGGCCTCGACGATGGCGACCTTGTCACCAAGCTTCTCCGCCCTGCCGAGGACGAACGGAGTGAGCGCCAGATCGGGGATGACCACGTCCGGATGCGGGCTCTTGAAGATCAC
>JBGQGS010000221.1:0-2561 GCA_041497555.1 Candidatus Dormibacteraceae bacterium
CGAGGTCGAGGCGGCTGGCCCGGATAAACCCCTGGCGGTCGAGCGGGTCTTCTATGCCGGCCAGCCGGTGGCGGCAGTGATCGCCGAGAGCGAGGCTGCCGCCGCGGACGCCGCCGCACTGGTCGAGGTGGACTTCGAGCCGCTTCTGGCCGTGGCCAATCCCGACCAGGCCATGCGGGACGATGCGCCTGAGGTGCTGGAGGCAGGCGCCGAGGGCTCCGAAGGGGATGCGTCGATGCACGGTGCGGCGACGGAGTCGGAGTCGGCGCCCCTCAAGAGGCCGCACAACGTCAGCTCGGTGGCCACGTTCAGGCGCGGCGATGTCGATGCCGGCCTGGCCGCTGCCGACGCAGTCGTCAAGTCGACCTATCGCATCGCCGGCGTCCACCACTCGTTCATCGAGCCGCACGTCTCGATGGTTCGGCCCGAGCCTGACGGTGGCGTGACCATCTGGGCCCCGACGCAGGGCCCCTTCATGGTGAGAGACGAGATCGCCAAGGTGCTGGACGCCGCGCCACACGAGGTTCGGGTCATCTCCATGCCGGTCGGTGGCGGCTTCGGCGGGAAGGTCTTGCTGCTCGAGACGCTGCTCGTCCTGCTGGCGCGAAAGGTGCGGCGCCCACTTCGCCTGGGATTGACGCGGCAGCAGGAGTTCCTGCTGGGCCACCCCGCGCCGGCCGCGCGGTTTGAGATCGAGCTCGGCGCCAAGCGCGACGGCACCCTGACGGCTCTGCGCGCTCGCTACCACTATGACAATGGGGCCACCGGCGGCTGGCACGCAGGCATCACGGGTTCATTTCTCGGCGGCACATACCGCATTCCCAACTTCGACATCACGGGCAATGAGGTGGCGACCAACAAGACGCCGACCGACGCCTACCGCGCACCGGGCGCGCCCCAGGCGTACTTTGCGCTGGAGTCGGCGATGGACGAGCTAGCGTCGAAGCTCGGACTGGATCCAATCCAGCTCCGCCTGCACAACGCCTCGCGCGAGGGTGACCCGACGGCTGACGAGACTCCCTGGCCGAGGATCGCGATGGTCGAGTGCCTGGAGGCCGCGCGCCGCCATCCTCTGTACACAGCGCCGCTCGAGCCTGGCGAGGGTGTGGGCGTCGCGCTCGGGTCGTGGGGTGGCGCTCGCTCGCCCGCCGCGGCGGGCTGCCGGGTCGAGCCCGACGGGACAGTGTCGATCCTGATCGGATCGCCCGACATCAGCGGCTCCTCGACCGGGCTGGCGATGATCGCAGCTGAAGCGTTCGGGGTGTCACCCGAGAAAGTTCGTGTGGAAATCGGCGACACGTCCTTCGCACCGCAGGGCCCGATGGCGGCGGGCAGCCAGGTCACCTACAGCGTTGGTGGGGCGGTCTACGAAGCTGCTCTGGAGGCAAGGCGCCAGCTGCTCGAGATAGCGACCGAAGAGCTCGAAGCCGCGCTCGAGGACCTCGACATCGTCGACGGCCGGGTCACGGTAAAAGGCGTGCCTGAGCGCTTCGTCGAGATCACGAAGCTCGTCGCGCTGAGCACCGAGTTCATGGGCCGCCACCGTCCGATCAACGCGATGGGGCGTTCGGCCGTGCAGAGCGCGTCGCCGGCTTTCACAGTCCACATCGCGCGCGTGCGCACCGATCCCGAGACCGGAGCTTTCGTGCTGACCGGTTACGCCGCGATCCAGGACGTCGGGCGCGCGATCAACCCGCCTGAGGTGCAGGGCCAGGTGCACGGGGGTGCCGTGCAATCGCTGGGACGCGCGCTTGGCGAGCAGCTGTTCTACGACGCCGAGGGCCAGCTGCGCAGCGGCAGCTTCCTCGACTACGAGGTGCCGACCGCGGATCAGGTGCCCGCGATCGACGTCGAGCTGATTGAGGTTCCGTCGCCGGTCGGGCCGCTCGGCGCGAAGGGAGTCGGCGAGCCGCCGGCGATACCAGGGCCGGCCGCGCTGACCAACGCGCTGGCGCGAGCGACCGGGATCCGGGTGCGGGACGTGCCAGTCGACCGCTCGGCATTCGTCCAGTTGGCTCACCTTTAAGTAGGGCGCCGTGAGCACCTGGCAGGACGTGCCTCCATCCGTCGAGAGGGGAAGTCCCGGCTCGTCGATGCGCGCCTACGTGGCCCATACCCTGCCCGCCTGCTCGCCGATCCTGGTGTGCAATCGCGCTCCACGCGAGCCAAAGCCGGATGGTGGCTTCAAACGCGGAGCCGGCGGAGTCATCACGGCCTTGCTCACCCTGGCCGAGGCGACCGAGGCGGATTGGGTCGCATGCGCGCGCAACGACGACGAGCGGCTGGTGGCTGCCAGCCAAGGCGCGGCGGTCACGGTCCCGCTGCTGAATTCCATCGGCCGCCTGCACTACGCGATGCCCACCAAAGAGCAGTACGACATGTATTACGGGGTGTTCGCCAACCCCGTGCTCTGGTTCATTCAGCACTACCTATGGGACCTCGGCAACGAGCCGATCATCGACGATCGCATACATCAGGCTTGGAAGGAGGGCTACGTCGAAGTCAACCGCCAGATGGCCGAGAAGGTGGTCGAGGTCGCCCGCCAGGCGCCGAGACGGCCA
>JBGQGS010000222.1:0-2286 GCA_041497555.1 Candidatus Dormibacteraceae bacterium
CGGCTGTTGCGCCGCGGGTTGGCCGAGCACCACGCCGGCCTCTTGCCCTACCACAAGGAGATGGTGGAGGAGCTCTTTCAGCGCGGCCTGATCAAGGTCGTGTTCGCGACCGAGACGCTGTCCCTCGGCATCAACATGCCGGCCCGGGGGGTGGTGGTTTCGTCCTTCACCAAGTTCGATGGCGTGAACTTCTCCCACCTGACAACAGGCGAGCTGACCCAGTTGATGGGGCGCGCCGGCCGCCGCGGCATCGACGTGATCGGCCACGGCGTGATCCTCAAGGAGTCGGACGTCGAGGTCGGCACCATCTACGAGGTCGCGATGGGGCCGACTCTCGTTGTCGAGTCCAAGTTCCTGCCCAGCTACAACATGGCCCTCAACCTCCTGCGCGTCTACACGCCAGAGGAGGCGGAGGCTCTGATGCAGCGGTCGTTCGGCCAATTCCAGAAACGGCTCGCCGCGGACCAGACGAAGGAGCGACTGGAGAATGTTCGAGAGCAGCTCGCCGACATCCAGCGCATGTGGGATGACCGTGAGGTCTCGATCGAGGACGTCGCGCAGTACTTCAAGCTCGAGGACCGGCGGCGCGCGATCCGGATCGAGCTCAAGCGCTTGCGGCGCGAAGCGGGCGCGGAACGCAGGGGGCGCCGTGGGCGCCGCACGCGGGCGATGACCTCGACGGGACGCGTCGTCCAGCGCCTTGAGGTCGAGGCGAAGGGCCTCCTGGAGCGCCAGCGGAAGTTGAAGGTGGTTCGCTCGCCGCGCTTTGGCGAGCTGCTTCAGAAGTACGGCGAGATCCGCACTCTTCAGAAGGAGCTCGAGGGAGGGCAGCGCGAGGTCAGCGGGCAGATGGACGAGTATCCCCGCAAGCTTCGCCGCCTCTGCAAGATCCTGACCGAGGCGGGCTTCCTCGCCCACGACCGGCCGACCGACAAGGGACTGTTCGCGTCACGCGTGTACGGCGAGAACACGATCCTGGTCGCCGAGGCCGTGTGGCTGGGATGGTTCGAGGGCCTGGCGCCCGAAGAGCTGTGCGCCGTGCTGGTGATGCTGGCGGCGGAAGACCGGGAACGCGGCAGGGATCGGCAGTCGCGCGGCCCACGGCGCTATCCGACGCCAGCGATCGCGCAGACCGCCCGGCTGGTGCGCTCCCTGTACTTCCGATTCGCGGACATGGAGAACGACCTCGACGAGCCGAATCTACGCACGCCGTCGCATGACTACATCGACTTCGCGTACCGCTGGTCGGCGGGCGAACCGCTGGACCAGATCCCGCTGCCGCCCAACATCGACATCGGCGACGCGATCAAGGCGATGAAGGGGCTTTACTCGCTGCTGCGCCAGCTGGAGTGGGCCTTGCGTACCGCGAAAGCCCCGTTGCTCGACACCGTCTCGCGCGCAGTCGGGCAGATGGAACGCGACGTTATAAAGCGGACATACTGAAACGGTATGAGAGGAAACCTAGGTTTCCTCTCATGGCTCTTTTTCCTGCAGGTTGGGACTTTTCGAAAGGATTCTCCCCGCAACGAATGGAGTGAAATTTGGACGCGGGTAGACGGCCTGGCAAAGCCAGGCCTTCCAGCCACCCGAAAGATCCAGGGCTAGACTGAGTTCAGACGTGCCTTCCAAGAAGAGACGCATCCTCGTCACCGGCGTCGCCCGATGGTGGGGCGCGCTGGTCGTGCAGCGCCTGGTGGAAGACCCTGACGTCGCGGAGGTGATCGGTATCGACATCCGGGAGCCCCGCTACGACCTGGGGCGCGCCGACTACCTCAAGCTCGACGTCCGCCACTCGCTCATCGGCAAGCTCGTGCGAGCCGTCGGCATCGACACTGTCGTGCACACCCTGACGCGCATCGACTCTTTCGACATGGACCCGCGCCGCGCCCACGAGATGAACGTCATCGGCACCCTGAACCTGCTCGCGGGGTGTGCGGGCGAGGGCAGCCCCGTCCGGCGATTCGTGCTCAAGTCATCCGGCCATGTGTACGGCTCGCGCTTCGACCTGCCCGCCGGGTTGCGCGAGGACTACCGCCTGGACAGCAACTCGCGCCATCAGTTCGTGCGCGACATAGTCGAGGTTGAGTCCTACGTGAGCGACTTCGCCGTACGCAATCCTGCCATCGACATCCTCGTGCTCCGCTTCTCCAACGGCCTCAACCCGGAGGAGCCTCAGCCGCTCGCCCGGTACCTGGATCTCGAAGTCGTGCCGACGGTCGCCGGTTACGATCCCTCGCTCCAGCTGATCCATCGCGACGACTGCGTCGAGGCGATGGTCCTGGCGAC
>JBGQGS010000223.1:0-2234 GCA_041497555.1 Candidatus Dormibacteraceae bacterium
GGGAAAAGAATTGAACTCGTGCACGGAGCCATCTCGCCTCCTGTTCCAGTCTCGTGTTGGATCGGTCGGCATGGAAGCGAAACCTGGCCTCCAGAGTTGGGGCCGTTCGACCCTACCGCCAGTCGAGTGCCCAGTCCATTGGTCTGGATGACGATTCGAACCGGACAGCCAACCGTCCCGCTTGCCTCAGCAACAACCGGTACAGGTCAGGCCTCTGACGGATTCAGCTCGCTGGCAGCCTTGGCAACGGCAAGGAGACGGGGACGGTTGATTCCCAAAAATTAGCGCGCCGACGCAACCATTTCTGCTATGATGCTGGCACCGACGCTCCCCGGCTCCTTCCAGCCCTTCGGCAAGGGGCACACAGGAACGCCTGGCATGTGATGCCGGCACGCGGACCCGAAGGGAAGGAGCTGATCATGTCCGAGCAGAACAAAGCGCTTGCAAGGCGCAACTTCGAAGAGGTATGGAACCAGGGCAAGCTGCAGCTGATCGACGAGCTCGTGGCCGCCAACAATGTCCTGCATGACCCCTCGGTCCCAGAGGGCAAGGTCACCGGAACGCAGGGCTACAGACAGTTCGTTGAGATTTACCGCGCCGCGTTCCCCGACCTCCGCTTCACCATCAACGATCAGATCGCGGATGGAGACAAGGTCGTCACCCGCTGGACCGCGACCGGCACCCATAAGGGCGCGCTGATGGGCATCGCGCCGACCGGCAAGCGCTCAACCGTGACGGGGATCACCATCGAGCATTACAAGGACGGCAAGGCAGTCGAGGCCTGGGTCAACTACGACACGCTCGGGATGTTCCAGCAGCTGGGAGTAGTCCCGACGATGGCTCCTGCCGGCACCCCAGCCTGACCTGATCTCATGGAGAGGGACCGCCTCGGGGCGGCCCCTCCGCGTTGGGCCCGGCCCACCGAGGGCCGGGTCTCTTTTTAGCCTGCCGCGCACCCAGCCAAAGCAACAGGCTACAGGTCTGAATGGACCAAGAATGGTTGACCGGTTGGTTAAACTACGGTCCATGCCCAAGATCGTTCCTTTGGCCGCGCCTTCCGGCGTCCCGGACCGCAGGGTCGACCTGGTCCGCGCTGCCTACCGGCTGTTCAGTGAGAAGGGCGTTCACCGCGTGCCGCTGGACGAGATCGCCGCCGCGGCGGGCCTCAGCAAGGGCCTGGTGATCTACTACTTCAAGACCAAGGAGAACCTGGTCCTGGCGACCATGCGCTGGGCCCTCGACATCACCGCCGAACGGGTGCGGCAGGCGATGGCGAAGGCCACCACCCCACACGGGAAAGTGCTGGCGATGATCGACGGGATCTGGTCCGGAGCCGAGACCAACCGCCGCTTCTATCTCCTGTATCTCGATCTCGCCGGTCACGCCGCCAGGGTCCAGCACTTCACCGAGCTCAGCGCCACGTTCCACTCGGTTGTCAATGCGCTCTACGCGGAGGTGATCGCCCAGGGCGTCGCGGAGGGGGCCTTCGCGGTCGAGGATCCTGAGGAAGGGGCGGTGGCGTTGCGGGCGATCATCGACGGGCTCTTCTTGCAGTGGCTGCAGGAGGCCGACTGGGAACGGCTCCATCCGTGGTATCGCGACACCTGTAAACGCGCTGCGGTCGCCTACCTGGCCCGGACGCCCGGCTCGCCGGCGGCCTAACGCTTCCCAGGGCCCCAGCCCATGGCGGCTTCTCGCACTTGACTTGACTGACTGGTCAGTCTAAGATCTAGGTGGCGCCGCTGCGCCACAGCCGGCAAGCGTCATTGAGGAGCGCTGTCCATGGCGGTCGAGGTCCGATCCGGGTTCGAGGCGATCCTCGAGCGATGCTCAGAGCTGGCGGAGGACGTCACCTATCCGAGCGTCAAGCGCTGGCGTGAGGACCACCCGGACGGACATGCTGTGGGCCACTTCCAGGTCTACTTCCCGGAGGAGCTCATTCACGCCGCCGGCATGCTGCCGGTCACGCTGATGGGGGCCGGCTCCCGGCTCGAAGCAAAGCAGGCCGACTCCCACATCGGCTCATTCATCTGCTCGATCTGCCGCACCTCGCTCGAGCTCGGCTTCAGCGGCCGGGTCGGCTTCCTGGACGCCTTCTATACGACCCCGATCTGCGACGTGGCGCGCAACCTCGCCGGCATCTGGGGCCGCAACTTCAAGGGGATGACCGCAGAGATTCTTTACCTGCCGCAGAACGCCAACGCGAAGCAGGCGGTCCCGTACCTCCGCAACGA